>DRPD01000172.1 GCA_011374735.1 Thermopetrobacter sp. | reverse complement strand
GGTACGCGCAGGGCACCGGGGCGCGTGGGGCATCAGGACGCTTGGAACAAATGCATGGGGCATCGGGCGCGTGGGCATCGGGCGCGTGGGCATCGGGGCATGTCGAGCCAATGAAATGCGTGGCCCGAGACCCCGGCTTTCGCCCAGTAGTGTCCAAGGAAAAATTGAGCGCACATGAAATTTCTCTGGAATTATAGTAGCTTGAAGTGTTTTCCAGATGCCGGGGCTTGTTTTCCATTGCTGCCCAAAACCGTCATGCCCGCGTAAGCGGGCATCCATGCGGCATCTCGGCAGGATGATGGCCTTTCGACAGTGGCTGTAGAATGCGAGCGCACCGCTCGCCGGCCATTGAGATCGCGACCGCCTGTGGGAAAGTTGCCTCGCCCTCTTGAAAACAAAAAGCGAACATGCATGATGGGAATCACACAATACACGAAATATCATTTTCGGGCGGCGTGATCATGAATGTGGAGGCATTTCTTGGCGATTTTTCTCTCTCGCCCTCTCCCTCCCTGTGGGAAGAGGAAGCGCATGTGACACGCCGCGACAGTGTGGTCTTCAGCGGCAAGAGTTATCCGCGTTTTTTCAATGAATTCTGGACGGCGCGGCAGCGCGGCGGCCATTCCCTGCATGAAATCTCCTATCGCGCCTGCTTCAAGCCCGAACTGCCGCGCTTTTTCATCTCCCTGCTGACGCAGCCGGGGGAGCGGGTGTTCGACCCCTTCATGGGGCGCGGCACGACGGTCGTCGAGGCCGCCTTGCTGGGGCGTCATGTCGGCGGCAATGACATCAATCCCCTGAGCGCCATTCTCACCGCGCCACGGCTCGATCCGCCCATGCCTGATGAAATCGCGGCGCGCCTGTCCGCCATCGACCTGCATCGCCCCGTTGCGGAGCCGGATATCGATCTCGGCATGTTCTATTCGCCGCATACATTGCGGCAGATTCTGAACCTGCGGGCATGGCTGCGCAGGCGCTGGCAGAACGGAGAGGAAGATCATGTTGACCGCTGGCTGCGCATGGTGGCCACCAACAGGCTGACGGGACATTCCAGCGGCTTCTTTTCCGTCTATACCCTGCCGCCCAATCAGGCGGTTTCGCCACAACGGCAGATGCGCATCAATCAACTGCGCAAACAGACACCGCCGGATCGTGACGTGGCCGCCATTATTCTGAAGAAGAGCCGTTCGCTCATGCGGCGGCTCACCTGGCAAGACAGGGCCCATCTCACCAACGCGGCCGGGGACGCCGTTTTATCCACCGCGGACGCCGCGGACATGCAGGATATTCAGGACGCCAGTATCGATCTCATCGTCACGTCGCCGCCGTTTCTCAATACCGTGCAATATGCGGCCGACAACTGGCTGCGCTGCTGGTTCAATCATCTGGATGCGGAGGCCATCGGGCGCAAGATCACCGTCACCGCCTCTCTGCCCCGCTGGTCGGCCTGCATGTCCGCCGTGTTTGATGAATTGTTCCGCATCGTCAAACCCGGCGGGTGGGTCGCCTTCGAAGTCGGCGAGGTGCGCAACGGCACCATCAATCTCGATGAAGTCATCGCGCCGCTGGGCGAGGCGGCCGGCTTCGTCTGCAAAGCGATCATGATCAACGAGCAGCAATTCACCAAGACGGCGAACTGCTGGGGCGTGCAGAACAACCGCAAGGGCACGAACACCAACCGGATCGTGCTGTTTCAGAAGCCATGAGCGGCCGGGAAGAACAGCTCAAGGCCGTGATCCGGCAGATGTTGCGCCCGTTGCGCGATATCCCGCTTGACATCATCATCGAGGCCATCACCGAACGATATACCATCTGGCCCTATGACGGACATGCACTTGCGTGCCTTGAAGCCATTGCCGCGCGCGCTCTTGCGGCGATCAATGCGCATGGCATTGTCTCGAAAAGAGCCAATGAGGTGGGCAACAAATGCGAGCCGTTCGTGCGGCGGGCCATCATGGATGAGGGTGGAACCGCCGACACACCGGCCGCACCATCGGGACAACGCAGAGCGGCGGGTTATCCGGATATCGAAGCCGTCATCGAAGACAAGCCGTTCTATATCGAAGTGAAAAGCTACAATGCGCGCAATGTGGAAACGACACAGCGCTCTTTCTATCTTTCGCCCTCAACGGACTTCAAAGTGACCAGGGATGCGTATCACCTGATATTCGCGTTCTGCATCAACGATCCCGAAGAGGTGAACGGGAGCAGGATTTATCGTGCATCAAGCTACACTATCATCGATGCGCGAAACCTTTCCTGTGATGTCAAATTTGAATCCAATTCCGACAATCGGCGCCTGTGTGGCGCCCCGGAGATGATCGTGGCCCGTATCGATGCCTGACGACATCCCGGCATACGACCCGGTGACGGGAGAGATTCTCGACGACGGCGCGGCGCCGCTGGCGCCCAACGTGGTGGAATATTCGGTGTCGCAGATCTCCGGCGCCATCAGGCGCACCATGGAGGACACCTTCGGCCGCGTCCGGGTGCGCGGCGAAGTGGGGCGCGTCTCCCGCCCCGCGTCGGGCCATGTCTATCTCGACCTGAAGGACGACAGGGCGGTGCTGGCGGCGGTGATCTGGCGTTCCAACGCCGGACGCCTGCGCTTTCAGCCCGAGGAAGGGCTGGAGGTGATCGCCACCGGCAAGATCACCACCTATGCCGGGCAGTCGAAATACCAGCTCGTCATCGACGCGCTGGAACCGGCTGGCGAGGGAGCCCTGCTGGCCCAGCTGGAGCGCCTGAAGAAGAAACTGGCCGCGGAAGGGCTGTTCGACGAAGCGCGCAAGAAGCCGCCACCGTGGTTGCCGGAGGTGATCGGCGTCATCACCTCCCCCACCGGCGCGGTGATCCGCGACATCCTGCACCGGCTGGCCGATCGCTTTCCACGCCGCGTCATCGTCTGGCCGGTCAGGGTGCAGGGCGACACCTGCGCGCCAGAGGTGGCGGCGGCCATCGCCGGTTTCAACGCCCTGCCCGACGGCGGCCCCATCCCGCGCCCCGATCTCCTCATCGTGGCGCGCGGCGGCGGCTCTTTGGAAGACCTGTGGGGCTTCAATGACGAACGGGTGGTGCGCGCGGCGGCCGCCTCCGCCATTCCGCTGATCTCGGCGGTGGGGCATGAGACGGACACCACCCTGATCGACCACGCCGCCGACAGGCGCGCCCCGACACCGAGCGCGGCGGCGGAAATGGCGGTGCCGGTGCGCGCCGAACTGCTGGCCAGGGTGCGCGATCTCGGCGCCCGGCTGAGCCGCGCCATGGCCAGCCTCCTGACCCAGCGCCGCCAGCAGGTCACGATGCTGGCCCGCGCCCTGCCCAGACCGGACGACCTGCTGGCCCAAGCCCGGCAGCGGTTCGATCTGGCCGGTGCCCGGCTGACCCACGCCCTGCACCGGCTGACCGAAACCAAGCGGCTGGCCCTCACCCGCGCTGCGGCGCGATTGTCGCCGGCCCGGCTCACCGATCGGCTGGCGGCACAGCGTCAGCAGGTCACGCAACTGGCCCACCGGCTGGCCCAGACGGCCCGGCAACACACGGCGCGCCAGCGCGCCCGGCTGGAGGCCCTGGCCCGGGTGCTGGACTCGCTGGACTATCGGGCCGTGCTGCAACGCGGCTATGCGCTGGTGCGCCGCACCGATGACGGCCGGCCGCTGACCGCCGCGCGGCTCGTCACGCCCGGCCTGCCCCTGACCTTGCAATTCGCCGACGGCACGGCGGCGGCCACCGGCGGCGGGCCCGCCGGCACGGGCGCCGACGAGACGAAAAAGCCGCCGCCACCGGACGGTGGCGGCGGCCGGGGATCATTGCCATGATGATGACCCGGCGATGACGGCTCAGCCGGCGGGGCGGGCCGGATAGCCGGCCTCATACAGCGCCCGCAGCATCTTCTGCACGCTCACGCGCCCATCATCATAGATCACCGTGGCCCGCCCGGCATCGGCGTCGGCATGCGCCTGTTTCACGCCCTGCAGACGCTTCAGCGACGATTCCACCTGATAGCTGCACGAAGGGCAGGTCATGCCCGACACCTTCAGCTGGATCATGCGCTCCGCGGCCCCGGCGGCGGACGCGCTCAGCATGGCGGCGCCGAACAACGCGGCGGTGATGAAACGTTTCATGGGTCTTTCTCCTTTGGTCAGCCTCAGGCGAGATCGCCCGGACGATGGACGGCCGGCACTCGATGGCGCCCGGCGGCCCATCCGGGTGCGCCCGGTTTCAGCCGGATGGATAGACAGACAACCGTTAAGTGATAAATGACGGGAACGGCCGGCCGCGCAACGTAAATCATCTCCCAGGGTTGCAAAGCCCTTAATATCGCCATTCACGCGCCGCCAGGTTCCGGCGCGTCAGGGCCGGGACTCCGAATGCCGATAATGAGGCCCCGGCCCGCCGCACCGCGCCCCGGCCGGGTCATGTCACGACCTCAAGGGGCCTTGCCGATGTGATCCGCGGCGGCGTCATGTTCGGACAACCGCTGGCTCAACGCCTCTTTGATCACCCTGACCGTGTTGTCGATATGCCGGCAGATCAGCTCGCAGGCGGTGTCCGCGTCGCGCTCCATGGCCGCCTTGTAGATCGCCTCATGTTCCTGATGCACGTCGCGCGTCGGCGCCGAATGCACCAGCGAATAGCGCAGGTAGCGTTCCGACTGCCGGTGCAACAGGGCGCGGATGCGCATCAGCCAGGAATTGCCGCATGCGCTCACCAGCGCGTCGTGATACGCCTTGTTGGCCTGCGCCCAGCTGCGCTGCAGGCCGGCCTCGCGCACCCCGTTATGGAGCCGCTCCTCGACCTTGGTCAGCTTGTGATAGGCCGCCACCAGCTGCGCCTCCCAGTCGTCGTCGCCGATCTCGATGGACTTGCGCAAGGCCCGGCATTCGAGGAACTTGCGCATGTCCGAGATTTCCGTGAAATCCCGCAACGACATCGGCGCGGCGCGAAAGCCGCGCTGCTCTTCCGAAACCACCAGCGATTCCGACATCAGCCGCGCCATCGCCTCGCGAATGGTGCTCACGCCGCCGCCGTATCGCTTGCGCAATTCCTCGATGCGCAGCTTGCTGCCCGGCGGGAAGTGGCCGGAGAGAATGTCCTCGCGCAACCGCTCCACCGTCTCCTCGATGGCCGTGCGCGGCGCCCCGTTGCGTTCGCCCAGCATGGAATTCGGAACCGAGGAATGCATCTCGATACTCCCCCTGTTGCTGTCGCCCCGGGACACCCGCCCTTGCCGCGGACACCCCTTCAGAAAACAGCATGCTTCGCGCCGCAAGGCAAGGGACACGATATCCCGCAATTATGCCGACATTATTACATAAAACGTCTTTTCTAAAAAATGTCGATTTTTATTGACTCCCTCCGACAGCGGCTTTTAGAATGGCCGGCAACACGAGAAAACGCACCCGCCGAACGCGGGCCGGCGTGTGTGGTGGGAGGAGTTGCAGACGATGGCGCAAGCCTCTGACGGCAGTGGCGACGCTCCGCAAGCGCGCTGGACGTTTAACCCGGCCGCCAGATATGTGCGCATCACCAGGGTGCGCGACAACGGCCTGGTGGAATTCGATTTCGCCATCGGCGAACCCACCCTTTACGTGGAGCTGATGCTGCCGCGCGCCGCCTTCGACGAGTTCTGCGAGCGCAACGCCGTGACCTTCCTCTCCGATGAGGAATGCGAGATCGTCGATCTCGACAGCTACAAGTGGCGCTATGGCAGGCCCGGCCGGCCCGGGAGCACGGACAAGATCATCTGATGGTGGCGGTGGCGCATCGCGCCGTTCACCGTTCCAGCGAGGGAGGAAGGCATGCAGATCGACATCAAGGCCAGGGAGATCAAGCCGGTCCGCCAGACCTACACGCATCTCAAGGAACGTTTCGGCGACAAGCCGATGTCGCGCTATCAGGAGGCCATCTACGACGTTCAGGCGCGCGAGAACTTCCACTACCGCCCCACCTGGGAGCCGGACAGGGAGCTCTTCGACCCCGCCCGCACCCGGATCACCATGGGCGACTGGTACAAGTTCCTCGACCCCCGCCAATACTACTATGGCGCCTACTGCATCACCCGCGGCCGCCAACAGGATTCGGTGGAGCAGAACTTCAGGTTCGTGGAAAAGCGCGGCCTCGTCGCCGCCATGCGCGATGAAAACCGCGCCCTGGTGCTCACCCACGTGGTGCCGCTGCGCCATTATGAATGGGGCGCCTATCTGAACAACAACCAGATCTGCCATCGCGGCTATGGCACCGCCCTCACCGCCGCCGCCCAGTTCCACGCCGCCGACCGGCTGGGCAACGCCCAGTATCTGACCCGCATGGCGCTGCTGCTGACCGGCAACGACCCGGCCGCGCTGGAAGCCGGGCACGGCGCCTGGATGGACAACGACGCCTGGCAGCCGCTGCGCCGCCTGATGGAGGACAGCCTGGTGGTAGAGGACTGGTTCGAGCTGTTCGTGGCCCAGAACATCGCCATGGACGGCCTCGTCCATCCGCTGTTCTTCGACCGCCTGGAGAAGAAGATGACCAGCCAGGGCGACGCCCTGCTGGCCATGCTCACCGAGTTCACCGCCGAATGGTTCGCCGAGGAAAAACGCTGGGCCGACAGGCAGATCCAGGTGGCGGCGGCCGAAAACCCGGAGAACAAGGCGCTGCTGTCAGGCTGGTATGGCAAGTGGCGCGATCTCGCCGTGGAGGCGGCGAAACCGCTGGCCGGCGCCGTGCTGGGCGACGCCGGCGAGGCGGAAGCCATCGCCGCGGACATGGACGCGCGCATGCGCAAGGCCGGCCTGGAAGTCTGAGGGAGGAAGATCATGAGCACGGCATTCATCGCCCTGCAGGACGTGGACGAAGCCCGCCCGCTCGTCGAGGCGGCCGAGAAGGACAACGACGGCCTGCAACTGGAGCATCACCCCGCCATGGTGCGCATGGTGCGCGACAAGGAAATCGTCATCCGCCGCGAAACCGTGGAGGAGATCACCGGCCGCGACTGGGAGCCGCAGGACATCCACCTGGTGCTGATCTCCGTCGGCGGCAACATCGACGAGGGCGACGACTATTTCCGCGTTTACTGGAACAACTGACCGGGCCGGAGGATCGAGACAATGGCCAGAATGACGCTCAAGGAACGTTATCATCACATGACCCGGCTGGGCTGGCAGCCCACCTACCAGCCCATGGAGAAGGTCTATCCGCAGGCCACCTACGAGGGCATCAAGGTCAGGAACTGGGACGACTGGGAAGACCCGTTCCGCATGACCATGGAGGCCTACTGGAAATACCAGGGCGAGAAGGAGCGCAAGCTCTACGCCATCATGGACTCCTTCGCCCAGAACAACGGCCACCTGAACCTCAGCGACGCGCGCTACGTCAACGCCCTGAAGCTGTTTTTGCAAGGCGTGACGCCGCTGGAATATCAGGCCCACCGCGGCTTCGCCCGCCAGGCGAGGCAGTTCCCCGGCGAAGGCGCCTCCGTGGCCTGCCACATGCAGTCGCTCGACGAGCTGCGCCACACCCAGACCCAGATCCACACCCTGTCGCACTACAACAAGTATTTCGACGGCTTCCACGACTTCACCAGGTGGCATGACCGGGTGTGGTATCTGTCGGTGCCCAAGTCGTTCTTCGACGACGCCAGCACCGCCGGCCCGTTCGAGTTCATCGTCTCCGTCGGCTTCTCCTTCGAGTTCGTGCTGACCAACCTGCTGTTCGTGCCGTTCATGTCCGGCGCCGCCTACAACGGCGACATGTCCACCGTCACCTTCGGCTTCTCCGCCCAGTCCGACGAGTCGCGCCACATGACGCTGGGCCTGCAGGCGGTGAAGTTCATGCTCGAGCAGCACGAGGACAACGTGCCCATCGTCCAGCAATGGATCGACAAGTGGCTGTGGCGCGGCTATCGCGTGCTGTCGCTGGTCGCCGCCATGCAGGACTACATGCTGCCCGAAAGCCCGATGTCCTGGAAGGAAGCCTGGGAGATCTACTTCGAGGAGAACGGCGGCGCCCTGTTCCAGGATCTGGAGCGCTACGGCATCAGGATGCCGGACTACGCGCCCATCTGCGCCGCCGAGAAGGATCACCTCAGCCATCAGGTGTGGGGCATTCTCTACAACCACACCGCGGCCGCCGCCTTCCACACCTGGGTGCCGGACGAGCGCAAGATGGACTGGCTGTCGGCGAAATACCCCGACACCTTCGACAAGTATTACCGGCCGCGTCTGGAATACTGGCGCGAGCTGGAGCAGAAGGGCGAACGCTACTACAGCCAGACCCTGCCGCTCATCTGCCAGACCTGCCAGATCCCCATGGGCTTCACCGAGGTGGCCAACGGCGACCCGATGCAGGTGGCCTATCGCTCCACCGAATACAACGGCGACAGGTATCACTTCTGCTCCGACCCGTGCCAGGCGATCTTCGAGCGCGAGCCGGAGAAGTTCGTCCACGCCTGGCTGCCGCCCCAGCAGATCTTCCAGGGCAACTGCGGCGGCGCGTCGCTGGAGGACGTGCTGAAGTGGTACAACATCCAGCCCGGCGACAACCTGGACTACGCGGGCTCCCCGGACGAGCAGCGCTGGCTCGAATGGAAGGGCCTGGCCGCCGCCAGGGAAGCCGCCGAATAAGGCCTGCAAGGGAGGAATGCAACGATGACGGTCAATTCCATCGGCGAATACCCCGTCCTGCCCCGCGACGTGGTGGACAACTTCCACGGCAACATCTTCGTGGTGCTGGGTTGGGACAAGCACATGATGATCTCCTCGCCCATGGCCTTTCCGCTGCCGCCGGACATGCCCTTCGGGGCGCTGGTGCAGGAGGTCATGCCGGCCGCCTTCGGCCCCCATCCGGAGTGGGGCGAGATCGACTGGGCGACGGTCGAATGGACGCTCGACGGCGAGCCGTTCACCCCCGACATGGAAAAGAGCCTGGCCGACAACGGCATCGGCCACAAGTCGGTGATCCGCTTGCGCACCCCGGGGCTGGACGGCATCGCCGGCGTCGGCATCTGAAGCGCAACCAACGGGAGCCCGCGGGCATGAGCTGGCAGGTGGAAATCGAACCGCTCGGCGAGCTGGTGGAGGTGGAGGAAGGCCAGAGCATCCTCGACGCCGCCCTGCGCGGCGGCATCTACCTGCCCCATGCCTGTGGTCACGGCCTGTGCGGCACCTGCAAGGTGCAGGTGCTGGAGGGCGAGGTGGAGCATGGCGACGCCTCCCCCTTCGCGCTCATGGACATGGAGCGCGACGAGGGCAAGTGCCTGGCCTGCACCGCCGTGCCGTTGTCCGATCTCATCATCGAGGCCGA
The DNA here is from genome assembly GCA_011374735.1 of Thermopetrobacter sp. Lineage (GTDB taxonomy): Bacteria > Pseudomonadota > Alphaproteobacteria > Rhizobiales > Aestuariivirgaceae > Thermopetrobacter. The sequence continues at coordinate 11,483 of DRPD01000172.1, read as the reverse complement.
CATCGAGGAAGACCCGGACGCCGAAAGCCATCCGGTGCGCGACTTCACCGCCACGGTGGAGAAGATCGACGCGCCCTGCGAACGCATCAAGGTGTTCACCCTGCGGCTTGAGGGCGAACAAATCGCCTTTCAGGCCGGCCAATACGTCAATCTGCAGGTGCCCGGCGTGGAGGGCCCGCGCGCCTTCTCCATGGCCAACCCGCCATCGCGCGCCGACATCGTGGAGCTGCACATCTGCAAGGTGCGGGGCGGCCCGGCCACCACCTGGCTGCATGAAGAGCTGCAAGAGGGCATGAAGCTGTCCTTCAGCGGCCCCTACGGCCGCTTCTTCATCCGCAAGTCGGCGCCCGGGCCGATCCTGCTGCTGGCCGGCGGCTCCGGCATCAGCGCCATCAAGTCGATGCTGCTCGACCTGCTGGAAACCGGGGCGGAGCGGGACATCACGCTGATCCACGGCGCCCGCGACCGGGCCGAGCTCTACACCCGCGCCCTGTTCGAGGATCTGGCGGCGCGCCATGCCAGCTTCCGCTATCTGCCGGTGCTCTCCGACGAGCCGCCGGACAGCGGCTGGACGGGCCCGCGCGGCTTCGTGCACGAGGCGGCGAAGGAGCTCTACGGCGGCCGCTTTTCGGACAACAAGGCCTATGTGTGCGGGCCGCCGCCGATGGTCGAGGCCTGCGTCACCGCCCTCATGCGCGGCCGCCTGTTCGAGCGCGACATCTTCGTGGAGCAGTTCCTGACCAAATCGCCACAGGAAGAGCGCAAGCGTTCGCCGCTCTTCCGCAAGATCTGAGGATGGCGCGATGCTGATGCGCGGCCGCCGCTGGCTGGTGGAGATAGAGGATACCGACGAGAGCTTCCGGTGCGAGGAGAACGAACATCTGCTGCAAGGCATGTTGCGCATGGGCAAGAAGGGCATTCCCTCCGGCTGTCATGGCGGCGGCTGCGGGGTGTGCAAGATCCGCATCCTCGATGGCGAGGCGGAATTCGGCGTCATGAGCGCCGAGCACGTCAACGGGGAAGAGCGCGAACGGGGCTACGCCCTGGCCTGCCGCACCTGGCCGCGATCGGACCTGCGCATCCGGGTGGTCGGCAAGATGGCCAGGAACGTGCTCAGGCCCAAACGGAAATACGGCTTCGTCTGAGCTGTTGAGGACGCGGCCGCTGGTGAAGAAGAGTTGTTGAAAGGGAGGTGAATGCCATGAGCATTTCCGGCGTTTTGCGTATCGGCCACATCAATCTGCGCGTCCTCGACATGGAGGCGGCGCTCGATCACTACACCAACATTCTCGGCATGAAGCAGACCGATGCCGACGATCACGGCAACATCTACCTGAAATGCTGGGACGAGGTGGACAAGTATTCCGTCATCCTCAGCAAGGCCGACAAGGCGGGCATGGATCACATCGCCTACAAGGTGGCCTCCGAGGCCGAGCTGAATACCTACGCCCAGCGCATCCGCGACTACGGTATCGAGGTGGCGGAGGAAGCGGCCGGCACCCTGCTCTCCTGCGGCCCGTCGCTGAGGTTCACCCTGCCCAGCGGCCACGTCATGCGCCTGTATGCCGAAAAGGAGCAACTGGGCACCGCCGTCGGCACCACCAACCCGCCGCCGTGGCCCACCGACTATCCGGGCATCAAGGCCCACTGGCTGGATCACGCGCTGCTGATGTGCGAGCTGAACCCGGAAAAGGGCGTCAACACCGTGGCCCGGAACAGCGAGTTCATGCGCGACGCGCTGGACTTCTTCCTCACCGAGCAGGTGATGGTCGGCCCCGACGGCGATATCCAGGCCGCCACCTGGATGGCCTGCACCAACACGCCGCACGACATCGCCTTCGTCGGCGCGCCGAAGAGCGGCCTGCACCATTGCGCGTTTTTCCTCGACGAGTGGTATGACGTGCTCAAGGCCGCCGACTGGATGGCCATGAACAACGTCAAGATCGACGTGACGCCGCAGCGCCACGGCATCACCCGCGGCTACACCATCTACTTCTTCGACCCGTCGGGCAACCGCAACGAGACGTTCGCCGGGCTGGGCTACATGGCGTCGCCCGACCGGCCGCCGATCACCTGGACGGAAGACCAGTTGTGGCGCGGCATCTTCTACCACACGGGCGAAGAGGCCGGCGAGTTCACCTCCGTCTACACCTGATGCGGCCGGGGGGCGGCCCCGGCCGCTCCCCCGCCCACCGGTGAGGCGAGGCGCGAACGACACGACCAGGATTAGCAAGGGAGGCGGGCCATGACTGACGTGGCCGTCAGGGAGCCGGTCATCGCCTGGCCGGCGGCCAACAGGGCGGTTGTCGCCGCCGCCGGGAAGGCGGCCCGGCTGGGCATCGCCGTCAACGCGGCGGTGTGCGATCCGGCCGGCCGGCTGGCCGCCTTCCTGCGCATGCCCGGCGCCTTCAACGAATCCATCGGCATCGCCATCGACAAGGCGAAGACCGCCGCCGGGTTCGGCTTCCCCACCCATGAGTGGGCCGGCGCCTTGCGGGACAACGAGCTGCTCAAGCTGGGCATCGCCACCCGCCCCGGCGTGGTCATCTTCGGCGGCGGCCTGCCGATCCTGGACGGTGAAGGCGATCTGATCGGCGCCATCGGCGTCTCCGGCGGCAGCGAGGAGCAGGACATCGCCTGCGCGCAAGCCGGCATCGACGCCATCGCCAGGATGCACAACGGATGAACGCTGAAAAGGGCACGAACAGTCTCGTGCGGCATGAAGGATGGACATGAAGAAGACAGCCCTGGGGGGACAGGCCGTGACGGCGGGTGAGGTGAAGAGCTTCATCAACGGCGCCTTCGTCTCCGGCGCCGGCCCCTCCGTCCCGCTGATCGCGCCCCACACCGGCCAGTCATACGGCAGCTATCGCGTCGCCACCGCCGGGCAGGTGGACGAGGCGGTCAAGGCCGCCCGCGCCGCCATGCGCGGGCCATGGCGCACCATGCCGATGCAAGAGCGCCTCGCCCTGCTCTACGCCGTCGCCGAACGCATCGAGCAGCGTTTCGACGAGTTCCTGGAGGCCGAATGCCAGGATACCGGCAAGCCCCATTCCCTGGCCCGCAAGATCGACATCCCGCGCGGCGCGGCCAATTTCCGCATCTTCGCCGATACGGTGAAGAACGTCCCCGACGAGGCCTGGCACATGGAAACGCCGGACGGCCGCGGCGCGCTCAACTACACGGTGCGCAAGCCCAAGGGCGTGATCGCCGTCATCGGCCCGTGGAACCTGCCGCTGCTCCTGATGACCTGGAAGGTCGGCCCGGCCCTGGCCTGTGGCAACGCCGTGGTGGTCAAGCCGTCGGAGGAAACGCCCACCACCACCGCCCTGCTGGGCGAGGTGATGAACGAAGTGGGCATGCCCGAAGGCGTCTACAACGTGGTGCTGGGCCCGGGCGGCGACACCGGCGCCGCGCTGGTCGCCAACCCCGGCATCGACGCCATCACCTTCACCGGCTCCACCGCCACCGGCCAGCGCATCATGGCGGCGGCGGCCGTCGGCGTGCGCGACGTGTCGCTGGAGCTGGGCGGCAAGAACCCCGGCATCGTCTTCGCCGACGCCGACATGAACGCCGCCATCGAGGGCACCATGCGCTCCGTGTTCGCCAATTGCGGCCAGGTCTGCCTGGGCACCGAGCGCGTCTATGTCGAGCGCCCCGTGTTCGAGGAGTTCGTGGACCGCCTGAAGGCCGGCGCGGAGGCGCTGGTGATGGGTGATCCGAAGGATTCCTGCACCACCCTGGGCCCGCTGATCTCCGCCGCCCACCGCGAGAAGGTGCTCTCCTATTACAAGCTGGCGCGACAGGAAGGCGCCACCGTCGTCACCGGCGGCGGCATCGCCGAAGGGCTGCCGGAGGCGTGCGCCGGCGGCTTCTGGGTGCGGCCCACCATCTGGACCGGACTGAGCGAGGACAGCCGCGTGCAGCGCGAGGAGATCTTCGGCCCGTGCTGCCACGTCACGCCGTTCGACGACGAGGACGAGGCCGTCCACATGGCCAACGACACGCCCTACGGCCTGGCCGCCGCCGTGTGGACGACCGACGCCTCGCGCGCCAACCGGGTGGCGGCGGCGCTCGATGTCGGCATCTGCTGGGTCAATTCATGGTTCCTGCGCGATCTGCGCACCCCGTTCGGCGGCGCCAGGCAATCGGGCATCGGCCGCGAGGGCGGGCACTATTCGCTGGAGTTCTACACCGAACTCGAAAACGTCTGTCTGAAGCTGTAGGGGCGGCATGAGCATGGACGCGAAACGACGCCAGACGCTGGCCGAGGAGCTCTACCGGGCGCTGCGCGACGCCGCCCCGGTCGATCCCATCTCCGAACGCCACCCGGAGATGGGCATCGACGACGCCTACGACATCTCCGGCCGCTTCCTGCAATTGCGCATGGACAACGACGGCGAACGGGTGATCGGCAGGAAGATCGGCATCACCGCCAAGGCGGTGCAGCGCATGCTGGACGTGGATCAGCCCGATTACGGCTGGCTCACCGACGCCATGTGGGTGCCGCACGGCGCGGCCATCACCATCGCCGGCACCATGATCGCGCCGCGGGTGGAAGGCGAGATCGCCTTCGTGCTGGCCGACGACCTGGCCGGCCCCGGTGTCAGCGAGGCCGACGTGCTGGCCGCCACGGATTTCGTCGCGCCGTGTTTCGAGATCGTCGATTCGCGCATCCGCGACTGGAAGATCCGCATCACCGACACCATCGCCGACAACGCCTCCTGCGGCATGTTCATGATCGGCCCGCGGGCCGTTTCGCCGTTCGATCTCGACCTGTCCACCTGCGGCATGGTGTTCGAGCTCAACGGCGAGATCACCGCCACCGGGGCCGGCGCGGCGGCGCTGGGCGCCTCGCCGCTGACCACCGTCGCCTGGCTGGCCAACGCCTTCGGCGCGCGTGGCGAGAGCCTGAAGGCCGGCGAGGTCATCCTCTCCGGCTCGCTGGTGCCGTTGCAGCCGGTCAAGGTCGGCGACGTGGCGCGCATCCATGTCGGCGGGCTGGGCGACCTTTCGATCCGTTTCGCATGAACAGGAAGACGACGATGAGCAAGATACGCTGCGCCATGATCGGTTCGGGCAACATCGGCACCGATCTGATGTACAAGCTGAAACGCTCCGGCGTGCTGGAGCCGGTGTGGATGGTCGGCATCGACCCCAAGTCGGAAGGCCTGGCGCGGGCCCGCAAGGAAGGCCTGAAGACCACCCATGAGGGCGTCGACGGCCTGCTGCCCCACATCGAGGACGACGACGTCCGCATCGCCTTCGACGCCACCTCCGCCTATGTCCACGCCGACAACTACGCCAGGCTGAAGTCGAAGGGCGTGAAGGTCATCGACCTCACCCCGGCCGCCATCGGCCCGTTGTGCGTGCCGCCGGTCAACATGGCCGAGGCGCTCAAGCGGGGGGCGGACAACGTCAACATGGTCACCTGCGGCGGCCAGGCCACCATCCCCATGGTGCACGCCGTCAGCCGCGTCAGCCCCGGCGCCTATGGCGAGATCGTCGCCACCATCGCCTCCAGATCGGCCGGCCCCGGCACCCGCAAGAACATCGACGAGTTCACCCGGACCACGGCCCGCGCCATCGAGAAGGTCGGCGGTGTCGAGCGCGGCAAGGCGATCATCATCCTCAACCCGGCCGAACCGCCGATCCTGATGCGCGACACCGTGCACGTGCTGCTGAAGGCGGCCCCCGACGCCGCCACCCGCGACGCCATCGCCGATTCGGTGCGCGCCATGGAGCGCGAGGTGCAAACCTACGTGCCGGGCTACCGCGTCAAGGAAGGCCCGGTGTTCGACGACAGGCGCGTCTCCATCTTCCTGGAGGTCAGGGGGCGCGGCGACTACCTGCCCGAATACGCCGGCAATCTGGACATCATGACGGCGGCCGCCACCCGCGCCGCGCAGCTGTTCGCCGAGGAAATGCTGGAGAAGGTCTGACATCATGAGCGACAACACCCCCTCCGTCACCCTCCACGACATGTCGCTGCGCGACGGCATGCATTCGGTGCGCCACCAGTTCACGCTGCAGCAGATGAAGGAACTGGCCGCCGCGCTGGACGCCGCGAAGGTGCCGCTGATCGAGGTCACCCACGGCGACGGCCTGAGCGGCGGCTCCGTCAACTATGGCTTCCCGCGCCATGCCGACCGCGACTATCTCGAGGCGGTGGTGCCCATCGTGAAGCACGCGAAGGTCTCCGTGCTGCTGCTGCCCGGCATCGGCACCATCGAGGATCTGAAGATGGTGGAGGATCTGGGCGTGCACACGGTGCGCGTCGCCACCCATTGCACCGAGGCCGACGTCGGCGAACAGCACATCCGCTACGCCGCCTCGCGCGGCTTCGACACCGTGGGCTTCCTGATGATGAGCCACATGGTGGGCCCGGAGAAGATCCTTCAGCAGGCGAAGCTGTTCGTCGACTACGGCGCCAATTGCGTCTACATGACCGACTCCGCCGGCCACATGCTGCCCGAGGATGTCGGCGAGAAGATCGCCCTGCTGCGCGCCGAACTGCCGGCCGGGGTGGAGATCGGCTTTCATGGCCACCACAACCTGGCCATGGGGGTGGCCAACTCCGTCGCCGCGGTGCGCGCCGGCGCCAACCGCATCGACGGCTCCGTGGCCGGCTTCGGCGCCGGGGCCGGCAACACGCCGCTGGAGGTGTTCGCGGCGGTGGCCGATCTCTACGGCTTCGACCTGCGAGGCGTCGATCTCGACGCCCTCATGGCAGCGGCGGAAGACGTGGCGGTGCCCATCATGAGCCACTTCGACGCCCTGCCGCGCATTTCCCGCGAGGCGCTCATTCTCGGCTACGCCGGCGTCTATTCGTCGTTCCTGCTGCACGCCCGCCGGGCCGAGCGGAAGCACGGCGTCAACGCCATCGAGATTCTCAAGGAGCTGGGCCGCCGCAAGACCGTCGGCGGTCAGGAGGACATGATCGAGGACGTGGCGCTGGAGATGAAGCGCGCCACGCAAGAGGTGGATGCATGAGCACCCTTGACGCGGATACCGTGGACAGGCTCGCCGCCCATCTGGAAGAGGCGGAGCTGAAGGCCCGCGAGGTCGAGAAGATCACCGACGAGTATCCCGATCTCGACTTCGAGGACGCCTACGCCATTCAGTGGGCCATTCGCCGCCGCAAGGAGCGGGCCGGCCACCGCGTCGCCGGCCTGAAGATGGGCCTCACCTCGTGGGCCAAGATGGCCCAGATGGGGGTGGAGCAGCCCATCTACGCCCACCTGTTCGACTATTTCGCCGTCAACGAGGGCGCGCCGCTGCGCACCGACGAGCTCATTCACCCCAAGGTGGAGGCCGAGATCGGCGTCGTGCTCAGCCGCGATCTGTCAGGCCCCGGCTGCACCATCGCCGAGGTGATGGCGGCGGTGGACGTGGTGCTGCCGTGCGTGGAGGTCATCGACTCCCGCTACCGCGACTTCCGCTTCGACCTGGTGTCGGTGATCGCCGACAACGCCTCTTCGGCCCGCTTCGTCACCGGCGGTGTCGGCCGATCGCCGGACGGCCTCGACCTGAAGGGGCTGGGCGTGGTGCTGGAGAAGAACGGCCAGGTGGTGGCCACCGGCGCCGGCGCCGCGGTGCTGGGCCATCCGCTGTCATCGGTGGCCATGCTGGCCGACATGCTGGCCGAACGCGGTGAAACGATCCCGGCCGGCACCTTCGTCATGACCGGCGGCATCACCGCCGCCATCGCCGCGCAAAAGGGCGACCACTTCACGGTGCGCTACCAGGACCTGGGCGGCATTTCACTGCGTTTCGCGTGAACGGAGAGGAACGGAAGAGGACATGCCGATCGTGCACATCACCCTGCTGGAAGGCCGCGACGATGAGAAGAAGGCGGCCCTCATCCGTGAAGTGACCGACGCCGTGCACCGCGCCATCGGCGCCCCGGCGGAAAGCGTCCGCGTGGTGCTGCACGAGGTGAAGAAGACGGAATTCGGCATCGGCGGCAAGTCGGCCGCCGAGCTGGGCAGATGACAACAACGAGGACAACTGCCGCCCACCCGGCAATCGCAACGCAAAGGCAAAGGAGGAAACCCCATGAGCACCCTGCCGAGAGAGGAATGGTACGATCTCGCCCGCACCACCAACTGGACGCCGAAATATGTGTCGGAGGACGAGATGTTCCCCGAGGAGATGTCCGGCGCGCGCGGCATCTCTTTGGAGGACTGGGGCAAGTATGACGAGCCCTACAAGACCACCTATCCCGAATACGTGCGCATCCAGCGCGAGAAGGACGCCGGCGCCTATTCGGTGAAGGCGGCGCTGGAGCGCGACAACTTCGTGGAGCGCGCCGATCCGGGCTGGATTTCCACCATGAAGGCCCATTACGGCGCCATCGCCGTGGCCGAATACGCCGCTTCGCTGGCCGAGGCCCGCATGGCCCGCTTCTCCAAGGCGCCGGGCAACCGCAACATGGCCACCTTCGGCATGCTGGACGAAACCCGCCACGGCCAGATCCAGCTCTACTTCCCCCACACCCACGTCAGGCGTGACCGCCAGTGGGACTGGGCCTGGAAGGCCTATCACACCAACGAATGGGGCGCCATCGCCGCCCGTTCGCTGTTCGACGACATGATGATGACCCGTGACGCCATCGGCGTCGCCATCATGCTCACCTTCGCCTTCGAAACCGGCTTCACCAACATGCAGTTCCTGGGCCTGGCGGCCGACGCGGCGGAGGCCGGCGATCACACCTTCGCCAGCCTCATCTCTTCGGTGCAGACCGACGAGGCGCGCCACGCCCAGCAGGGCGGTCCGGCCCTGAAGATCCTGCTGGAGCACGGCAAGAAGGACGAGGCGCAGCGGATGATCGACGTCGCCATCTGGCGCTCCTGGAAGCTGTTCTCGGTGCTCACCGGGCCGATCATGGACTATTACACGCCGCTGGAAGCCCGCAAGCAGTCCTTCAAGGAGTTCATGCTGGAGTGGATCGTCGCCCAGTTCGAGCGCCAGCTGCTCGACCTGGGGCTCGACAAGCCCTGGTATTGGGACGAGTTCATGCGGGCGCTGGACGAGACGCACCACGGCATGCACCTGGGCGTGTGGTATTGGCGGCCCACCGTGTGGTGGAACCCGGCCGCCGGCGTCACCCCGGAGGAACGCGACTGGCTGGAGGAGAAGTATCCGGGCTGGAACGACACCTGGGGCCGCTGCTGGGATGTCATCATCGAGAACCTGAAGGAAGGCCGCCCGGAACTGACCGCGCCGGAGACTCTGCCCGTCATCTGCCACATGAGCAACATCCCCATCGTCGGCACGCCGGGCAACGGCTGGAACGTGAAGGACTACACGCTGGAGCATGAGGGCCGGCTGTATCACTTCGGCTCCGAGCCCGACCGCTGGTGCTTCCAGGTGGATCCGGAACGCTACAAGAAGCAGATGACCCTGGTCGATCGCTTCCTGGCCGGCCACATCGAGCCCGCCGATCTCATGGGCGCGCTGATCTACATGAACATCGCGCCGGGTGAAACCGGCGACGACGCCCACAATTACGAGTGGATGAAGGCCTACATGCCGGAAAAACAGGCCGCCGAATGAGGGCGCGCGCCCCGGGCCCCCGCCCGGGGCGGCCGCCCCATGCGGAACACCATCGGACAAGCGAGGGAGGACATCATGGCGCTGTTTCCGATCTACACCATCTTCGAGGAGGATTTCGTGGTGCAGCTCATCCCGGTGGATACCGAGGACACCATGGACCAGGTGGCGGAGAAGACCGCCTATCACGTCATCGACCGCCGGGTGAAGCCGAAGGAAGGCAAGGTGCTGCGGGTGCGCCACCACGAAAGCGGCGAGGTCTATCCGCGCGACATGAAGGTGCAGGACGCCGGCTGGCGGCCCACCGAGACGCTGGACATCATCTTCGCCGATGAATGACCCGACGACCAAGACCAGACCAACGACAAGGGAACGGCGACGACCATGGCGTTCGAGAAGGTGTGCGAACTGGACGACATCTGGGAAGGGGAAATGGAGGTCTTCACCCACCCGGGCAGCGGCGTGGAAGTGCTGCTCATCAACGTGGAGGGCGAAGGCATCCGCGCCTACCAGGCCATGTGCCCGCATCAGGAGATCGAGCTGGTGGAGGGCGAGTTCGACGGCAAGGTGCTCACCTGCAAGGCCCATCTGTGGCAGTTCGACGCCGCCACCGGCAAGGGCGTCAACCCCAACGACTGCGAGCTGGCGCGATATCCGGTGAAGATCGAGGGCGAGGACGTGCTGGTGGAGGTGGACGGCATCGAGCCGAAGAAGGCGCACACCTGAGCTTGCGCGCCGCAACCGCAAAGGGAGAGGAAATCATGGCATCCGTAGCGGACGACATCCTGCACAACAACAAGGTCGGGCCGGTGTTGCGCGCCGGCGAACTGGCCCAGGCGGCGGCCGAGGCCGCGGAAATCGACAACCCCGGCAAGGAGGTGACCATCGAGGACAAGATGGCCTACCTGCGCATCATGGCCGACGACGAGCTGGTGCTCACCCAGGACACCCTGTCCGAGTGCCTGGGCCGCGACATGAACATCCGTGAGCTGGAAGTGGATCTCAGCTCCTTCGCCGGACAGATCGAATGGCGGCCGGACAAGGTGCGCTTCTACTTCGAGAAGCACCTCTGAGCGGCGCCCAACAACAACCGGAACACCACGGGAGGAAACGTCATGAACGACACACCGGAACCCCTGAAACCCTTGAAAACGTGGTCGCATCTGGCCAAGAACCGCCGCCGCCCCAGCGAATACGAGGTGGTCTCGACCCGGCTGCACTACCACACCAACAACCCGGATGTCCCCTGGGAGCTGGACCCGGACATCCACATGCAGGAGTGGTATCGCAAGTATCGCAACGACAGCCCCCTGAAGCATGACGACTGGGACGCCTTCCGCGACCCCGACGCACTGGTCTATCGCACCTACAACATGCTGCAGGACGGCCAGGAGAACTACGTCTGGGGCCTGTTCGACCAGATGAGCGACCGTGGCCACGACCAGATGCTGGGCGATGCATGGGTGCAGGCGCTGGCCCGCTTCCACACCCCGGCCCGCTATCCGTTCCACGCCCTGCAGATGGGCTCCGCCTACGTGCAGCAGATGGCCCCGGCCTCCACCATCACCAATTGCTGCACCTTCCAGGCCGGCGATCACCTGCGCTGGGTGTCGCACACCGCCTATCGCACCAGGGAGCTGGCCAACACCCATCCCGGCCGGGGCTTCGGCGAGCGCGAGCGCGAGGTGTGGGAGAACGATCCGGCCTGGCAGGGCTTCCGCGAGCTGCTGGAGAAGATGCTCATCGCCTGGGACTGGGGCGAGGCTTTCACGGCGCTCAACCTGGTGGCCAAGCCGGCGGTGGAGGAAGCGCTGCTGGTGCAACTGGGCGACGAGGGCCTGCGCAACAACGACACCCTGCTCGATCTGTTGACCAAGGCCCAGCTGCGCGACGCCGAACGCCACCGCCGCTGGGCCGGGGCGCTGGTC
>DRPD01000171.1 GCA_011374735.1 Thermopetrobacter sp. | reverse complement strand
CGCCTTGCGGCACGAAGCAGATATCCTGGCTGGACGGCTTCGCGGCGGCCCGCTGAAGCCCCATGGCCGCCGCCAGCCGCCGCACCTCGCGCTTTTCGAAGGCGGCCAGCGGAAAGCGCAAGGCGTCGATCTGCGCCTGCGTGGTGGCGTAGAGGAAATAGGTCTGATCGCGCGCCATGTCGGCCGGCGTGAACAGCCCGCGCCGTCCGTCGTCCAGCCGCCGCGAGTCCACGTAATGCCCGGTCACCAGCGCCGCCGCCTCCAGGGCGCGGGCATGGGTCAGCAGGTGTGAGAATTTCACCGTGCGGTTGCAGTCCACGCACGGGATAGGCGTCTCGCCGTTCAGATAGCTGTCCGCGAACGGCGCCATCACGTCGGCGCGGAACGCCTCCTCCATGTCAAGCACGTAATGACGAATGCCCAGCCGCGCCGCCGCGCCGCGCGCGTCGGCGATGTCGCGCCCGGCGCAACAGCTGCGCGGGCCGGCCGGCCCGTCGGCCCCGCCAAGCCGCAAGGTGACGCCGACGACATCGTATCCGGCCGCCGCCAGCAGCCCTGCCGTGGCCGTGGAATCCACCCCGCCGGACATCGCCACCACCACCCGGGTCGCGGCCGGTTCGCCGGGCAGGTCCATCGCCGCCAGCACCTGCTGGCGCACCGCGTCGGTGATGTCTGGCATGTGGGTCATCGCCGCGTTCCGCTTCCGCCGGTTGTCCTGATATGGCGCGCCGCCGATAAGGCGCTTAGTGATTTGTTTGCACTAATTTAGACCTTTCTTAAAGGCGCGCCCTTACACTCGTGAGCGTAAAGTCAGTTGCGTATCTTGAAGTGGAATATACCCGATATGAATGGTCAGTTGCGTTCCGTTGTCAAATTCGTCATCGGCCCCGATGGCAGCCCCCTGTCCATCGCCGACCTGCCCTCGCCGGACACCCGGCGCTGGGTGATCCGCCGCAAGGCGGAGGTGGTGGCCGCCGTGCGCGGCGGGCTGCTGTCGCTGGAGGAAGCCTGCAAACGCTATTCCCTCACCGTGGAGGAATACTTGAGCTGGCAGCGCTCCATCGATCAGCATGGCCTGAAGGGCTTGAGGACGACCCGCCTGAAGGAATACCGTTCGTGACTTGACGGACGGACCCTTTCACAGGGCGCACGAGATCACCCCCGGAATCCGATCGATTGCGGATTCCGGGGGTTTTCGCATCCCGCGTCCCGAACCAAAAGGCCCGCCTCGATCGGGCGGGCCTTCTTTGCCGTGAATTGAATGATGCGGATGGTCACATCGGCCGCGCCGAATGCATGCCGTCCGCCTCCGCCGCCATCTCGCCCCGTTGCTTGTCGAGCATCAGCTCCGCCTTCTCCAGCTCCAGTTGCGCCTCCTTCACCCGCGCGCTGGCCACTTGAAGCTGCTCTTTCAGATCGCTGATCGACTTGTCCAGATTGTCGCGCCGCTTGCGCATGTCCAGCGCCGCCGGCGGATATTGCACATGGCCCGGATCGCCGACGCCGCTGCGCTCCTCCTCGAACCGGATGCCGGCCGTGAGCTCATCGCGCTTGCGCGACAGCTCGCCGATCATCAGTTCGATCTCCCCCACCTGGCGGCGCGCTTCCTCCACCTTGAAACGATGCAGCCGCACCCGCGACCGCCAATCCTTCGCTGGCATGATGACGATACTCCTCACACACTGTTCGCACACACACGTCGATAACCGGCCCCCACATGCCCGGCCGGCGAACTTCCCCCTCCCGCGCAAATCGCATATCTTCGACGCAAGGGGGGTGATTCGCTGATGAATGAACGGGCACCCGGGGCGTATGGGTCAACGCCGCCCATCATGCCGCATCAGGCTTAAGGCGCGGTAAATGCGCCCGCCTCCCTTTTGTCCGCCGCGGTCAGTTTCCGTTTAGTTTTTGATTAACCATTGCCGTTTATCTTAACGGCTGGTTATCCGCCTGCCCCGCTTCAAGGGGGCGTGGAGGCGAGCAGCGGTTCACGGAACATGGAGCGGATCGGCCCGTTCCGCCATAAGGACACCGGCAGTGATGACCGGCGCTTGACTGGAGAAGGGGATACTCATGCGCGTTCTTCTCATCGAAGATGATCCGGCGACGGCCCAGAGCATCGAACTGATGCTGAAATCGGACGGCTTCAACGTCTACACCACCGATCTCGGCGAGGAGGGGATCGATCTCGGCAAGCTGTATGATTACGACATCATCCTGCTCGATCTCGGTCTGCCGGACATGAACGGTTTCGACGTGCTGAAGTCCTTGCGCGTGAGCAAGGTGGAGACGCCGGTGCTCATCCTCACCGGCCTGGGCGACATCGAGCACAAGGTGAAGGGCCTGGGCTACGGCGCCGACGATTACATGACCAAGCCGTTCCACAAGGACGAGCTGGTCGGCCGCATCCGCGCCATCGTCCGCCGCTCGCGCGGCCATGCCCAGTCGATCATCAGGACCGGCGAGCTGGAGGTGCATCTCGACACCCAGACCGTGCAGGTGGCCGGCCAGCGCGTGCACCTGACCGGCAAGGAATACCAGATGCTGGAGCTGCTGTCGCTGCGCAAGGGCACGACGCTCAGCAAGGAGATGTTCCTCAACCACCTCTACGGCGGCATGGACGAGCCGGAGCTGAAGATCATCGACGTGTTCATCTGCAAGCTGCGCAAGAAGCTCAAGCAGGCCACCGGCGGCAAGGATTATATCGAGACCGTCTGGGGCCGCGGCTACATGCTGCGCGACGAGGAAGTGGCGCCGAAGGAAAAGGCCAGCGCCTGAGGCCGCCCCTTTCATCACAACGCCGGTTATGCCAAACCCCGTGACGGTGAAGTCGCGGGGTTTTGCTTTGTGGGCAGCGATGCGCGAACGCATGAACAGCGATGACATCCGCCGGCGCGTCGATGCCTGGGTGGAAAACGGCTGGGTGGTGGCCGCCCACCGCGACGACATCCTGCGCGATCTGCGAGGCGGCGTGACGGAAGCGCCGGGCGGTTCAAGGCTGGCCCGGGCCGTCGTCATGCTGGGCGCGCTGCTGATCGCCGCCGGACTGCTGAGCTTCATCGCCGCCAACTGGCAGGACATGAGCCGCCCGCTGCGCCTGGCGCTGCTGATGGGGGGCATGATCGGCGCGCTGGCGCTGTCCGGCTGGCTGCGTGGCCATGGGCGCCGCGCCTGGGCGTCGGAAGCGGCGTTGCTGCTGGCGCTGGCCGTCTTTGGCGCCGCCATCATGCTGGTGGCCCAGATGTATCACATTCACGGCCACTACCCCGACGCCCTGCTGACCTGGGGGCTGGGGGCGTTGCTCGCCGCCTGGCTGTTGGAGTCTCCGTCTGCGCTGATGCTGGCCATGCTGGGGATCGTCGGCTGGAGCGCCGCGCAGGCCGGCCAGTTCGGCATTCATCCGCATTGGCCGTTCCTGCTGCCGTGGGCCGCCGCCTTGCTGCTCGCCGCCGGCCGCCGCTGGCGGCATGCGTTGCACGCGGTCATGGCCGCCTTCTTCCTGTGGCTGACGATCAACCTGCTCATTGGCCCCGTGCGGTCGTTCAACCATGGCAAAGTGGCGGCGGGGCCGTTTCTGTTCCTGCTGCTGGTGCCGCAGGCGGCCTTTCTGCTTGGCGCCACGCTGCGCGCTGCGGCGCGGGCCCGCATCGGCGATATCGGCCGCGTGCTGTTCACGCAAGGCGCCGTCATCTGGCCGCTCATGGTCATGTTCAGCGATAACGTCGCTTCCCATGGGCTGGTGCGCATGGCGCCGCTCACCGACATGGCCCTGCCGGCTATCGCCGCCGCCGCTTTCGCCATGATCGCCGCGCTGAGCTGGCTGGCCCTTGCCAACGGCCGCCTGCGGCCGGGTGACGTGGCGCTCACCCTCCTCATCGCCCTGGCCACCATCGTCATCGCCCTGCGCCTGCTGCCGGACACGATCTGGCCGTTCGTCATCTCCGCCGCCGCCACGCTGGCCCTGGCGGCGTGGTTGCTCATGCTGGGCTTGCGCGAGGGTCGGCGCCTGCCGGTGTGGGCCGGGGCGCTCGCCTTTGCCATCGAGGTAATTTACGTATACGTCAGGTTGATCGGCGGCCTGCTGCACACCGCCCTGTTCTTCTTCATCGGCGGCCTGTTGCTGGTGGCGCTGGCCGCCGGCATGCGCTGGCTGGCCGCCAGACGGGAGCGGGCCGCATGATCGCACGGGTGGAAACATGGCCCCTGTGGCGGCGCGTGGCGCTGGTGGCGCTGGCCTTGTCCGGCGTCATCGGCTGGATGGTGGCCGATCGCATCCGACTGTTGCGCACCGGAACCGAGGTGGTGCTGAACATCCGGCCCATCGATCCGCGCGACCTGTTCCGCGGCCACTATGTGCGCCTGTTCTACCCGGAGATCTCCATGATCCCGCCCGCCGGCCTGACCGGCCTGCCCGCCACCCGCGCCCCCAACGCCATCGCCCTGCGCAAGGGAGCGAGGATTTACGTGGTGCTCGCGCCCACCGATGGCCCGTATTGGCGCCGCGCGCGCGCCGGCCTGCGGCCGCCGCAAACCATCCCGCCCGGCCATGTGCTGCTGATCGGCCGCGCCGGCCGCGCCGTTCGCCACCTCCAGCCTGCGCTGCCGGTCACCTATGGCATCGAACGCTACTACGCCCCGCAAGCCAGGGCCCGGGCGCTGGAAAGGAGACTGGCCGGCCGCACGGCGCGCACCGCCGTCATTCTGCGCGTATCGCCATCGGGCCGCGCCGCCATCGCCGGCCTGATGCTGGATGGCAAGCGGCTGCTGGAAGAGCCGCTGTTCTGATCACGCCGCGGCGGCGCTGAGCGACACCACGTCTTCGCCTTCCTCCACCTGCAGGGTGAAGCCGCATTCGCGCAACAGCCGCAAGGTGTAATAGGGCTGCACCTTGTAGGCATCCAGCCCGTCCTTCGTGACGCTGCCATCGAGCACCGGCGCCGCATGGGCGTTCAGCGCCGCCTTGCGCCCCTCCGCGCGCATCACGATGACGCCGCCGCCGCCTTCCGCGTGCACCGTGCCGCCGCGCGGAATGCAGCCCATGGCCAGCAGCAGCAGGTTCAGGGCCAGTTTCACCACGCTCTTCGGAGCCGGCGTATCGGCGATCGCCCAGCGCAGGTTCACCCGCTTTTCATGGGCCAGCAGCTGCTCGGCCAGCGCCTTCGCCTGGCCCATCGGGATTTCCGTTCCCATGCTGCCCGCCGCCCCGAACGCCAGCCGCGCGAACTCCAGCTTGGCCTTGGCCTGTTCGGCCACGTTTTGCAGCATGCTCATGGTCATCGCCCGTTCCGCCGGATCGGGTTCGTTTTCCAACAGCTCCATGCCGTTGCCCAGCGCCCCCACCGGCGCGATCAGGTCATGACAGATGCGGCTGGCCAGCAGCGCGGCCAGCTCCATGTCGGTCAGCAGTTGCGTGCTCATCGTCGTCTGGTCCATCCCCCGCGAATCATCTCGCCGGCCAGCCTAGCGTGACTGGCCGCCGGCGGCAAAACGCAATATGGTGCGCCGGCGAACGGGGAATCATGGAAGTCCGGCGCCATGACCGACATGCCGAAAGAGCTGCGCCAGCTGGCCGCCATCGCCCATGCGGCGGGCGCCGTCATCATGCCGCATTTCCGCAACCGCCCGGCGGTGCGCCTCAAGGCCGACGATTCGCCGGTCACCGAGGCCGACGAGGCGGCCGAACGGCTGATCCTTAAGCGGTTGCGCGAAGGCTGGCCAGACCGGCCGGTGGTGGCCGAGGAGCTGGCCGCCACCGGCGCGCCCATGAGGAGTGCGCCGCGCTTCTTTCTGGTCGATCCGCTGGACGGCACCAGGGAGTTCATCGCCGGGCGCGACGAGTTCACCGTCAACATCGCCCTGATCGACAACGCCCAACCGGCCTGCGGCGTGGTTTATGCCCCGGTCGGCGGGCGCCTGTATGCCGCCGCGGCGGGCCACGGCGCGTTCCATGGCGTCATCGACCCGGCGCGGGACTTCGACGCCACCGCCCTGCGTCTTTTGCCGCCGCCCGCCGCCGCGCCGCATCGCTTGCGCGCCGTCGCCTCGCGCTCCCACGGCACGCCACGGACGGAACGTTGGCTGAGGGAGCATGGCATCACCGACATCGTATATTCCGGCTCGTCCTTGAAACTGTGCGTGCTGGCCGAAGGCGTCGCGGAGGTCTATCCGCGCCTCGGCCCCACCAACGAATGGGACGTCGCCGCCGGCCACGCGGTGCTGGCCGCCGCCGGCGGCGTGGTGGTGGACGCCGAAACCGGCCGCCCCTTGCGCTATGGCAAGCGGGAACGCCATTTCACCAATCCGCCGATCATCGCCTTCGCCCCCGAAGTGGAGCCGTTCGGATGTTCCGTGCGCTGATTTTCGCCCTGCTGATGTTGCTCAACGCGCCACCGGCTGTGCCGCGCGACCTCGATGCCGCCTTTCGCGCCTGGCTGGAGAGAGACTTCTGGCCGCGGGCACAACGGGCCGGTATCTCCCGTCCGGTGTTCGACAGCGCCCTCAGCGGCCTGCGGCTGAACCTCAAGCTGCCCGATCTGCGCCTGCCGGGGCAGGGCGCCGTGGAGCGCGAGCAGAAGCAGGCCGAGTTCGCCGCTCCGGCCAAATACTTCAACCAGCGCGCCTTGCGCATTCATGCCGCGCGTGGCCGCGCCCTGTGGCGCAAGCACCGCGACCTGCTGCGTCAGATCGAGAAACGTTTTGGTGTGCCCGGCCCCATCGTGCTGGCCATCTGGGCGCGCGAATCCAACTACGGCCGGGCCCGCATTCCCCATGACGCCTTCGCCATTCTCGCCACCCAGGCCTTCCTGTCGCGCCGCAAGGCGCTGTTTCGCGCCGAATTGCTGGCCGCCTTGCGCATCCTCCAGCGCCGCCTCGCCCCGCGTTCAGGGTTGAAAAGCTCCTGGGCCGGCGCGCTGGGCCAGCCGCAGATGATGCCGGGCGATTATCTCGCCTACGCCGTGGACTTCGACGGCGACGGCCGCCGCGACATCTGGCGATCCGTGCCCGACGTGCTGGCCTCCATCGCCAATCACTTGCACAAGCACGGCTGGCGGCGCGGCCTTGCCTGGGGGGTGGAGGTGAAGGTGCCGGCCGCCGTCTCCTGCGCGCTGGAAGGGCCCGATCAGGGCCGGCCGCTGAAAGACTGGCGCGCCATGGGGCTGCGCCCCGTTCGCGGCGCCTTCCCGCCCTCCATGCGCCGGGGCAAGGTCTATCTGCTCATGCCGGCCGGGCGCTTCGGCCCCGCCTTTCTGGTGACCGGCAACTTCTACGTCATCAAGGACTACAACATGAGCGACCTCTACGCCCTGTTCGTCGGCCATCTGGGCGACCGCATCCACGCCGGCGGCCGTGCCTTCTCCCGCCCCTTCGCCGACGTCGGCCACCTGCGACGCATCGACGTGGCGCGCATGCAGCGCGCCTTGGTGCGCGCCGGCCACGATGTGGGCGG
>DRPD01000170.1 GCA_011374735.1 Thermopetrobacter sp. | reverse complement strand
GAACAGCTCCACCGCCAGCACCGCGCCGACGACGATGCCCAGCGGCAGATAGCGCACCAGCCCGGCCCTGAGTTCGGCGAAGTCGATGTCGAGCATCATGATGATGAACAGGAACAGCACCATCACCGCGCCGACATAGACGATGATGAGCAGCATGGCCAGGAACTCCGCCCCGGCCAGCAGGAACAGCCCGGCGCCGTTGAAGAAGGCGAGTATGAGGAACAGCACCGAGTGCACCGGGTTGCGCAAGGTGATGACCAGCAGCCCGGAGACGAGCAGCAGCGCCGAGAATAGCCAGAAAAAGATGGTGGCCGTCAGCATGTGATCCCCTTAAGATACCTTCCCCGTTCAGCGCCAGCGCGCGTCGGCGCGGATGTTGGCGGCCAGTTCGCGCTCCCAGCGGTCGCCGTTGTCGATCAGCCGATCCTTGTCATAGAACAGTTCCTCGCGCGTCTCGGTGGCGAATTCGAAGTTCGGCCCCTCGACGATGGCGTCCACCGGGCAGGCCTCCTGACAGAACCCGCAATAGATGCACTTGGTCATGTCGATGTCGTAGCGGACGGTGCGGCGCGAGCCGTCTCCGGCGCGCGGCACGGCGTCGATGTGGATGGCCTGGGCCGGGCACACCGCCTCGCACAGCTTGCAGGCGATGCAGCGCTCCTCGCCGTTGGGATAGCGCCTGAGCGCATGCTCGCCCCGGAAGCGCGGCGACAGCGGGCCTTTCTCGAACGGATAGTCGATGGTCGCCTTCGGCGCGAAGAAGTAGCGCAGCGAGAGCCGCACGGCCCCCACGAACTCCTTCAGGAACAGCGATTTGACGGCCTGAACGAGACGCATCACGAAGTCCCTCCCGGCAGCAGGTCGAAGGCCACCAGCACCCCGGCGG
This sequence comes from Thermopetrobacter sp., assembly GCA_011374735.1. Lineage (GTDB taxonomy): Bacteria > Pseudomonadota > Alphaproteobacteria > Rhizobiales > Aestuariivirgaceae > Thermopetrobacter. The sequence goes on along the minus strand of DRPD01000170.1, from coordinate 4,564 downwards.
TCAGCGCCACCCAGAACAGCGAGATGGGCAGGAACACCTTCCAGCCCAGCCGCATCAGCTGGTCGAAGCGATAGCGCGGCACGAACGCCTTGACCAGCGCGAAGAAGAAGAACACCAGCAGCGCCTTCAGGACGAACCAGACGACGCCGGGGATCCAGTTGAACGGCGCGATGTCGATGATCGGCAGCCAGCCGCCCAGGAACAGCACCGTCGTCAGCGCGCACATCAGGGTGATGGCCACGTATTCGCCCAGCATGAACAAGAGATACGGGGTGGAGGAATACTCCACCATGTGGCCGGCCACCAGCTCCGATTCCGCCTCCACCAGGTCGAACGGCGGGCGGTTGGTTTCGGCCAGCGCGGAGATGAAGAAGATGATGAACATCGGAAACAGCGGCAGCCAGTACCAGTCGAGGAACGAGCCGGGCAGCCCCAGCGCCGTGCCCAGCCCGGTCTGTTGCGACAGCACGATCTGCGACAGGTTGAGGCTGCCCGCCGCCAGCAGCACGGTGACGATGACGAAGCCGATGGACACCTCATAGGACACCATCTGCGCCGCGGAGCGCAGGGCGGCCATGAACGGATACTTGGAGTTGGACGCCCAGCCGCCCATGATGACGCCATAGACGGCCAGTGAGGAGATGGCGAAGACGTAGAGGATGCCGACGTTGAGATCGGCGATGGCCCAGCCGGCGTTGACCGGCACCACGGCCCAGGCGGCCAGATAGAGGATCGCCACCACCAGCGGGGCCAGGATATAGACCCCCTTGTTGACCGAATCGGGGATCACCACTTCCTTCAGCACGAACTTGATGAGATCGGCGAACGACTGCAGGATGCCCCACGGCCCCACCACGTTGGGCCCGCGGCGCATCTGCACCGCCGCCCACACCTTGCGATCCACGTAGATCAGCAGGGCCAGCACCACCAGCAGGATGACCAGCAGCGCGGCGCTCTTCAGCGCGATCAGCAACAGCCAGATGAAGGTGTCCCAGCTCATTCGGCGGCCTCCCTGCCCTGCGGTTCGCTCAGGCGGCTCATCTCGCGCATGATCCGCGAGGCCCTGGCGATCGGATTGGTCAGCCAGAAATCAGCGACCGGCGAGGCGAGCGGCCGGTTGCTCACCCTGCCCGGCGTCAGCGCCGCCAGCTCGGCGATGCCGGCCGGATCGGCCGGCGCGACGGCGCCCAGCCGCGCCAGATGCGGCGCCTTCTCATACAGCTTCGCGCGCAAGGCGTCGAGGCTGTCGAAGGGCAGTTCCGCGCCCAGATGATCGGCAGCGGCGCGCAGGATGGCCCAGTCCTCGCGGGCCTCCCCCGGCGGTGGCGTCACGAGGCGGGTCATCTGCGCCCGGCCCTCCATGTTGACGAAGGTCACCTCCTTCTCGGTGAACGCCGCGCCCGGCAGGATCACGTCGGCCCGGTGCGCCCCGGCGTCGCCGTGGCTGCCCTGATAGACCACGAAGGCGTCGCCCAGCGCGCTCATGTCGATGTCATCGGCCCCCAGCAACCACACGAAGCCGATATCGCCCCGCCCCGCGGCGCGCAGGATTCCCGCCGTGTCGCGCCCGCCGCGCCCGGGCAGACAACCGGCCTCCAGCGCGCCGACCAGCCCGGCCGCCGTGTGCAACACGCCAAAGCCGTTCCACTCGTCCGTCACCGCCCCGACCGCCTGCGCCAGCCTTGCCGCCGCCGCATGGATGGTCTTGCCACCCGGCCGCATCAGCGCGCCCATGCCGAGAATGATGAGCGGCCGCTCGGCGCGCTTCAAGACGTTCAGGAACGCCCCCTTGCCGTCCGCCATGTCGAGCAAAACGTCAGGTGTTTCGCCCAAATGCCGGTATTCATAGGGCAGATCGCATGGCTGGCCGATCAGGGCGATGAGCGCGCCGCGCTCGAAAAAGGCGCGGTGAATGCGGGTGTTCAGCACCGCCGCCTCATGGCGCGGGTTGGCGCCGATCAGCAGAATGGCGTCGGCTTCGTCGATGCCGGCGATGGTGGGATTGAACAGCCAGCCGGCACGGCCGCCTGCCGCGCCCAGCGGCACATGAGGCGGGCGGCCATCCACGTGCGGCACGCCCAGCGCCTCCATCAGGGCCTTCAGCGCGAACGCCTCCTCCGCCGCCGCCAGATCGCCGGCGATGGCGGCGGCGCGTGTCGGGTCATCCTTGGGAAACGCCTCGCGGATGCGCCCGAACGCCTCCTCCCAGCTGGCGGCGCGCAGTTGGCCGTTCTCGTCGCGCACCCAGGGGGTATCGAGGCGGTTCTTCTGAATGCCGTCGAAGCTGTGCCGGCTCTTGTCGGAGATCCACTCCTCATTGATGGCGTCGCATTCACGCGGCAGGATGCGCAGGATCTCGCCGAACTTCGCATCCACCCGAATATGGCAGCCCATGGCGTCCATCACGTCGATGGTCGGCGTCTTGTCCAGCTCCCACGGCCGGGCGCGGAAGGCGTAAGTGGCGCTGGTCAGCGCGCCGACGGGGCACAGATCGACGATGTTGCCGGCCAGCTCCGTCTGCGTGGCGGCGTCGAGCCAGGTGGTGATCTCCACGTCCTCGCCGCGCCCGGTGGCCCCCAGATCGCCGATGCCGGCCACGTCGGCGATGAAGCGCACGCAGCGGGTGCACTTGATGCAGCGGGTCATGATGGTGCGGATCAGCGGCGAGATGAAGCGGTCTTCCACCGCCCGCTTGTTCTCCGCGAAGCGCGACACGCCCAGGCCATAGCCCATGGCCTGATCCTGCAGGTCGCATTCGCCGCCCTGATCGCAGATCGGGCAGTCCAGCGGATGATTGATGAGCAGGAACTCCATCACCCCGCGCCTGGCCTTTTTCGTCACGTCCGATTCGGTGAACACCTCCGGCGGTTCGCCGTCAGGCCCCGGGCGCAGGTCGTTCACCGACAGGGCGCAGGAGGCCATGGGCTTCGGAATGCCCTTCACCTCGACAAGGCACATGCGGCAGTTGCCGGCGATGGACAGCCGCTCGTGATAGCAGAAGCGCGGGATTTCCTTGCCGGCCTGTTCGCAGGCCTGCAGCAGGGTGGCGCCGTCTTCCACCTCGATCAGCTCGCCGTCGATCTTCAGTTTCACCGGCATGCCTTCAGCCCTCCGCGGCCGCTTCCATGTCGCGCACCAGCGAACCCTCCCGATCCGGGTTGGCGGTGTAGCTGTCGATGCGCTCTTCGATGACATGGCGGAAATGGTTGATCAGCCCCTGCACCGGCCACGCCGCGGCGTCGCCCAGCGCGCAGATGGTGTGGCCCTCGATCTCCTTGCTGACCTCGAACAGCAGGTCGATCTCGCGCTTTTCCGCCCGGCCTTCCGCCATGCGTTCCAGCATGCGCCACATCCAGCCGGTGCCCTCGCGGCACGGCGTGCACTGGCCGCAGCTTTCATGCTTGTAGAAGTAAGCCAGCCGGGAAATGGCGCGGATGATGTCGGTGGACCTGTCCATGACGATGATGCCGGCGGTGCCCAGCCCCGATCCCAGCTTCTGCAGGTCGTCGAAGGTCATCGGGCAGTCGATGATCTGTTCCGCCGGCACGCAGCGCACCGAAGAGCCGCCGGGGATCACCGCCAGCAGGTTGTCCCAGCCGCCCGTGATGCCGCCGGCGTGGGTGTCGATCAGCTCGCGGAAGGTGATGCCCATCTCCTCTTCCACCACGCAGGGGCGCTCCACGTGGCCGGAAATGCAGAACAGCTTGGTGCCGGTGTTGTTGGGCACGCCGAGAGACGCGAACCAGCTGCCGCCACGGCGCAGGATTTCGCCGGTCACGGCGATGGATTCCACGTTGTTGACCGTGGTCGGGCAGCCGTAAAGCCCGGCGTTGGCCGGAAACGGCGGTTTCAGGCGCGGCTGGCCCTTCTTGCCCTCCAGCGATTCCAGCAGCGCGGTTTCCTCGCCGCAGATGTAGGCCCCGGCGCCGTGATGCGCCACGATGTCGAAATCCCAGCCGAAGATGGTGTCCTTGCCCAGAATGCGCGCTTCATAAGCCTCTTCCACCGCCGCCTCGAACACCTTGCGCTCGTGGATGAATTCGCCGCGGAAATAGACGAACCCGGTGTGGGCCTGCATGGCGCAGCCGGCCAGGATCATGCCCTCGATCAGCAGATGCGGGTCATGGCGCAGGATTTCGCGATCCTTGCAGGTGCCGGGCTCCGATTCGTCGGCGTTGACGACGAGATAATGAGGCCGTTCGCCCACCTCCTGTGGCATGAACGACCATTTCAGCCCCGTCGGAAAGCCCGCCCCGCCGCGCCCGCGCAGGCCCGATTCCTTCACCTGTTCGATGATCCACTCGCGCCCCTTGGCGATGAAGCCGCGCACGCCGTCATAGGCGCCACGGCGCAAGGCGGCCGGCAGCCGCCAGTCGTGCAGCCCGTAGAGATTGGTGAAGATGCGGTCCCTGTCGTGCAGCATGCCCTTCACACCCCCCTCAGCGCGGCTTCTTGCCGGCCACTACCCCTGTCATGCCCGGACTTGTTCCGGGCATCCAGAGTCATTGCCACCCCGAAAGGCCGTTCTGGATTGCCGGGACAAGCCCGGCAATGACGGGAAAGG
>DRPD01000169.1 GCA_011374735.1 Thermopetrobacter sp. | reverse complement strand
GGCTCGGATCCGCGCTGGCCGCGCAGCAGCATGGAAAGGCGCCATGTGTCAGGCGCTTCCAGCGCCGCGTTCATGAACTGGATGACCTCCCAGCCGGTCGCCGCATCACCGACGGCGGCGGCATTGGCACCGGCCAGCAGGGCCGCTTCGCCCGCCGACGCCAGCTGGCCGCCGTGCAGTTTCACCCGCACCGACGCGGCGCGGTCAAAGCGCCACAACGGCCCGGCCGGCAGGTCGTCGAGCAATTCGCCGATGACGGCCGGGGTGGCGATCGTGGTCAGCGTGCTGGCGCCGGCGGCGGTCACCTTGTCGATGCGCACCGCGCCGGGCCACGGATCGGCCAGCACCGCCAGCCGGGGCTGGAAGGGATCGTCGCCGTCGCGCAGTGGCGGGATGTCCAGCACGTGCAGCAACGGGGGCCCGAACGAGGGGATCAGCGGCGCGCCGACGGCGCCGGCCTCCGCCTTCGGCGGCTCATGCACGGACGGGTCGTAGGCGCTGAGCACGGCGCGGCGGGCCAGGCCGCCCTGAAGCCTCATGAGGCGCCAGGAGCGTTGACCTGTGGGCAAGGTGACGCGCACCACGTCGCCCACCTCCAACCCCAGATGATCGGGCGGCAGGACGCATTCCAGCTCGTCCGTGCCGGTGGCGCGTTGAGCCAGCATGGTTTCGGCCCGGGCCGCCGCCTCTTCCTGCGGCATGGCCAGCGCGCTGCGCATCACCACCTCGTTGCCCGCCCCGGCAACGGCGCGCGCGGCGCTGACGGCGGCGCTGTTGTAGTCCCGATCCGGATCGAAGAAGCCGAATTTCAGGGCTCTTGGGCGCTCGCTGGCCTGATCGCGGGTGATGGTGAACAGCGGCGCGTCGGCGCCGCCCTCCTCCACCAGCAGATCATGATCGATGGCCGCAACCGGCAGCCGATTGCGGACATGAAAGACCACCTTGCCGGCGCTTTCGCGGGCGTCGAAGGCGAACACTTCCGCCAGTTGTTCCAGCGCCGCGCGGGCGCTCATCGGCCGGTCGATGACGTAGCCCGTCACCTGTCCGGGGATGGTTTCCCTGGCAGCAAGGTGCGCCAGCCCCCAGTCGGTCATGATGGCGGTGATGAGGTCGTTGACGGCCACCCCGGTCAGGCGGCCGTTGAGCCAATGACCCAGCCGCCAGCTCGGGGTGTCCATCCAGATGTCCGGACGGCCGGGGAACTGCGGCCAGGGGCGGGCGTCCCATGTCCAGATGAAAATGCGCTCGCCGTCCACCATCGGGCCGCCATAGACGGAAGAGACGGGATTGTGGCCGCCGGAAGCCTGCCAGTATTCATGCATGGCGCGCAAATACTGGCGCTGCATGAAATCGTCACGGCGGCCGGTGGAGTAATGCGGCAGCGCCGATTCGGCGGACTTCGGGTCGTAGAACACGTTGGGCTGGTTGACCCCCTTGTCCACCGCCGGGCAGCCGATCTCGGTGAACCACACCGGCTTCGATTGCGGCTGCCAGCTGGTGGGGCTGGCGGCGCGCACCCCGCCGGGGCGCTCGTGATGGGCGTTGCTCCACCAGCCCCTGATGTCCTTCACCCGGAAGATCCAGTGTTCGCCGTGGGCGGTATCGTTGATCGGGGTGCGGGTCTGGTCGTCGCGGTCGGCGCTGGAGGCGTAATACCAGTCGTAATACTCACCGCCGGTGATGTTGGCTTTCAGGTAGTCGAGCTCATAGACGCTGTTCCAGCCGGCCTGCGCATCGAGATGATCCCGCCCGTCGCGCCAGTCGGCCAGCGGCATGTAGTTGTCGATGCCGATGACGTCGATGTTGGGGTCGGCCCACAGGCCATCGAGGGGGAACACCACGTCGCCACTGCCGTCGTTCGGATAATAGGCGCCGTATTCGTCCCAATTGGCGGCGTAGGACACCTTGGTGGCGTTGCCGAGGATGGATTTCACATCGGCCGCCAGCTGTTTCAGCGCCTGCACGACGGGATAGGCGGTCACGGCGCCGCGCAGACGGGTGAGGCCGCGCAGTTCCGAGCCGATCAGGAAGGCATCGACGCCGCCGGCCGCCTTGCACAGCCAGGCATAATGCAGGATGAAGCGCCGGTAGCTCCATTCGGCGGGGCCGGAATAGACCACTTCGCCATTGGAAATGGAAAAGTCCGACGGCTGGGCGGTGCCGATGAAGGCGTCCACCTGGGCTTGCACGGCGGCGCTCTTGTCCGGTGAGCCGGGCTGGCCGGGGGCCGGGTCGCAGGTGATGCGGCCGCGCCAGGGATAGGCCGGCTGGCCGGCGGCCCCGGTATAGGGGTCGGGCAGCGCGTTGCCGGCAGCGATGTCCATCATGATGAAGGGATAGAACACCGCCTTCAGGCCGCGCGACTTCAGATCGGCGATGGCGCGCTTCACGGAAGCGTCCGACGGGGTGCCGCCATAGGCCGGGCGGCCATCGACGCGCGACACCACATGGCCCTGCGTGCGGGCTAGGCCCGCCACCTTCCAGATCTCCGGGAAGGTGGTCTTGTCGGCATATTCGACACCGGGTTTTATCTGGCAATTGCCGCAGCGCAGATCGGTGCCGAACCAGGTGACGACGAGTGCCGCCGATTGCAGCTGTGGCAGGGCGCGCCGCATCTGATCCATGGCCACCAGCCAGTCGCTGCGGTCGGCCTCGGCATGGACGTTCTCGCTTTGCGTCTTGCCGCCGCCGGCGTCGCGATAGACCCGTTCGGGATCGCAGAAGAACTCACCGGCGCCGGGAATGACATCGACGGCCTTGATGCGGCCGGTCAGATCGCTGTCCACGGGGCGGCGCACCTCGAAGGTGAGCTGCGGGATGCGGTTGCCGAACTTCTTCAGCGGCAGGCGCTCGAACACCACGTAGGCCAGGCCGCGATAGGCCGGGGCGTCGCCGCTGCCCTGCTTGGCGGCGATCAGGCTGTCGGGATTTTGCGTCTCGTCGCCGGGATAGAAACGCCAGTTGATGCCGGAAACATCCAGCGGCTTGCCGTCGGCCCAGATGCGGGTCACCTCGGCCACCGGCCCTTCGCACAGGCCGATGGCGAAGTTGGCGTAATAGAGGTATTCCGTCGTGCCGCCACCACCGCCGAAGCCCTTGCCGCCACCGCCGCCACCGGTTTCTGCGATCAAGTCGGGGGCCCAGATGATCTGGCCACCGATGCGCATGGCGCCATACAACCGCGGGATCGGCGCACCCTCGGTGGAAGTGGTGACCTGCAAACTGTCCAGCCGCGGACCTTCCTGCGGCGGGCTCAGCGTGTTGACGAGGGCGTTGTCGATGAAGCCGCCGGCGATGGCGCCAGCGGCGCGCCCGATGATGGCGCCGACGGGCCCGAACAGGCCGCCGACCACGGTGCCGACGGCGGAAAGAACCAGTGTGGCCATGGTTCAACGGCTCCCTGTTGCGTCCTCCGCCGCCCGCGCAGCGAAGGCCGGAAAGGCGAAGCGGGCGGTCAGCTGGCGACGCCAGAAATTGTCGATGGGCACTTCCACCACGCCGCAACCTTCCAGCGCGTGGATCATGGTGTCCGGCCGGCTGGCGATGGCGGCGTGCTTGGCCGGCAGATGGGGACGCAGGCGGAACAGCAGCACGTCGCCCGCTGCGGGCGGTCGATCGGCGGGCAACGGGTGCAGGTGGCGGTGCGCGGCGCGCAGCATCGTCTCCTCGCCCTTTTCCTCGGCCCAAAGCGGCGTGTAGGCGGGCGGGCGCTCCGGCTCCGGCCCGATCAGCTCGCGCCACACGCCGCGGATCAGCCCCAGGCAGTCGCAGCCCGCGCCTTCGCAGCTGGCCTGATGCACATAGGGCGTGCCCAGCCAGCGCCGCGCGGCGGTGACCACGCGGGCGCGCTCAATCGGTGACAAGGGGTGCGCCGTCATGGCCGCCGTCGTCCCGGTTCGGATAGCGGGTCACGAGATCGTTGCCCGGCATGTGCGGAAAGCCGCGGAAGTTGACCGCGTTGGCGAACTTGTCGCGGCAGGTGGCGAAACGCTTGTCGCAGCCGGCCGTGACGATGACGGAATCGCCAACCGCCGGCGTGGCGGGCGGCGGGCGCCACAGGATGAGCGTATCGCCCGCGTGGTGTTTCACTTCCGCCTGATACCCGGCGTTGACGCCGCTGCTGAAGGTGAGCACGCCGCCGGAGAAGAAGCCGTCGGCGAAGCCGCCAACGGCATTGACGGTGAAGGTGCGTTCATCCACCACGGCGTCGATCTGGCCCGTCGCCCTGTAGGCGGCGGCATTCAGATCCACCTTGCAGCGCGCATCGCCCAGCACCGCGTCGCACAGGCGGGAATAGACGCGGCCCTTCACCTGGGCCAGATAGTGGGACAGGCCGCGAAATTCGGCCTCGAAATGCACCTCGCCGCGCTTGATGCGGCCGATGGAACCGGTGTGCAGCAGCTGGCGGGTGGCCGGGTTCATCCAGTCCACCAGAAACACCTCCAGCCGGGCGTCATCATAAAGCCCGGCGGCGATGTCGGCCTCGCGCAGATCGGCGGAGGACAGCGCGCCGGCGATCTCCGCGTTGTCCACCGCCAGACCAAGGCTTTCGGCGGCGTCGGAAGCGGCCATACCAGAGGCGGCGCGGTAGGTCACGCCGTCGAAAGCGATGTCCGCGTCGTGATCGGTGAAGCCCAGCACCTGCCCGTCTTTCCGGGTCAATTTCCAACAAAGACAAAGGGTTGTGGACTCGCTTTCAAGCAGGGCCTGCAAGGCGGCGGGGAAGGTTTTCATGGCCGGGCCTCCACCGCTTTCGTCATTGCCGGCTTCATGCCGGCAATCCAGGCGGCGGCGCGGCCATGCCGCAGCGCCACGGTTCCATCCGCATGGCAGACGAACACCGACAGGCCGCTCTGGATTGCCGGGACAAGCCCGGTAATGACGGGAAAACGACCGGCCGTTGGCCGCATCTCGTCATGCGTGCTCATTCCCTCACCTCCACCGCTTTCGTCATTGCCGGCTTCATGCCGGCAATCCAGGCGGCGGCACGGCCATGCCGCAGCGCCACGGTTCCATCCGCATGGCAGACGAACACCGACAGGCCGCT
>DRPD01000168.1 GCA_011374735.1 Thermopetrobacter sp. | reverse complement strand
TTCGGCGCGCGCGCAGATCTTGTCGATCTCGTCCAGGAACACGATGCCCTCGTTCTCCACCAGCCGGCGCGCCTCCTCGACGATCTGCTCGTCGTCCAGCAGCTTGTCGCTCTCCTCGGCGATCAGCACGTCATGGCTGTCGCGCACCGTCATCTTGCGGCGCTTGGTGCGCGGGCCGAAGGCCTTGCCCAGCATGTCGTTGAGGTTGATCATGCCCATCTGGGCGCCGGGCTGGCCGGGGATATCGAACATCGGAAACGACGCGCCGGAGGTATCGGCCACCTCCAGCTCCACCTCCCTGTCGTCCAACTGGCCGGCGCGCAGCTTTTGACGGAAGCTGTCACGGGTGGCGGCGGAAGCATTTTCCCCCACCAGCGCGTCGAGAATGCGCTCCTCGGCCGCGGCGTGCGCCTTGTCCTTGACCGCCTTGCGCCTGGCCTCGCGCACCAGCGCGATGCCGGCCTCCAGCAAATCGCGCACGATCTGCTCCACGTCGCGGCCCACATAGCCCACCTCGGTGAAGCGCGTCGCCTCCACCTTGATGAACGGGGCTTGCGCCAGCGCCGCCAGCCGGCGGGCGATCTCCGTCTTGCCCACTCCGGTGGGGCCGATCATCAGGATGTTCTTGGGCATCACCTCGTCGCGCATCTGGCCGGTGAGCTGCTTGCGCCGCCAGCGGTTGCGCAAGGCGATGGCCACGGCGCGCTTGGCGTCGGACTGGCCGACGATGTGGCGATCGAGCGCGGCGACGATTTCCCTGGGGGTGAGCGCGGTCATGGGTGGTGCTCTTCAGTCAATCCTGCGGCACAGATGGCACATGCGCCCGATGCGGGCAAGCTTCTGCATCATGCATCACGCCCCGCCACTCCGGCTGCTTCTCTCGTCACGCCGGCTTTTTTACTCTCGTCACGCCGGCTTCTTCTCTCGTCACTCCGGCGAAAGCCGGAGTCTCGTGCCACGGGCTCATGCGTTTGCGGCACGAGATCCTGACTTTCGTCAGGATGACGAGGTTTCTTTCATGTCTTGCGCGTGCGGATGGAGACTCCGGATTTCGCCGGAATGACGACCCATATAAAGAACGCTTTATATGTTCTTGCCCGGTGGCGGGCGATCTGATAAGCACCAGCCGGACTTCCCGATCATCAACCGGAACGTGACAGACCATGAGCACCGATTACGTCGTCGCCGACATCTCGCTGGCCGACTGGGGCCGCAAGGAAATCGCCATGGCCGAGGAGGAAATGCCCGGCCTGATGGCCACCCGTGAAGAGTATGGCCCGCAACAGCCGCTGAAGGGGGCGCGCATCGCCGGCTCGCTGCACATGACCATTCAGACCGCGGTGCTGATCGAGACGCTGGTGGCGCTGGGGGCGCAAGTGCGCTGGGCGTCGTGCAACATCTTCTCCACCCAGGATCACGCCGCCGCCGCCATTGCCGCGCGCGGCATTCCGGTGTTCGCGAAGAAGGGCGAGACGCTGGAGGAATACTGGGACTACGCGCTGCGCATCTTCGATTTCGGTGAAGACGAGACGGCCAACATGATCCTCGACGACGGCGGCGACGCCACCTTGCTCATCCGGCTGGGCGCGGAAGCGGAGGACGATCCTTCGGTGCTCGACAATCCGGGCAGCGAGGAAGAGGAGGTGCTGTTCGCCACCATCAAAAAGCGCATCGCGGAGAAACCGGGCTGGTTCGCGAAGGCCAAGGCGGCCATCCGCGGGGTGACGGAGGAAACCACCACCGGCGTGCACCGCCTGTATGAGCTGGAGAAGGCCGGCAAGCTGCCGTGGCCGGCGATCAACGTCAACGACTCCGTCACCAAGTCGAAGTTCGACAACAAGTATGGCTGCCGCGAATCGCTGGTGGACGGCATCCGGCGCGGCACCGACGTGATGATGGCCGGCAAGGTGGCGATCGTGTGCGGCTATGGCGATGTGGGCAAGGGCTCCGCGCAGTCACTGGCCGGGGCCGGGGCGCGGGTGCTGGTGACCGAATCCGACCCCATCTGCGCCCTGCAGGCGGCCATGGACGGTTTCGAGGTGGTGACGCTGGACGACGACATCCACCGCGCCGACATCGTGGTCACCGCCACCGGCAACAAGGACATCGTGACCGTCGATCACGTGCGCAAGATGAAGCACATGGCCATCCTGTGCAACATCGGCCACTTCGACAACGAGATCGACGTGGCGGGCCTGCGCAACTTCAAGTGGATCAACGTCAAGCCGCAGGTGGATCAGATCGAGCTGCCGGACGGCAAGCGCATCATCCTGCTCTCCGAAGGGCGGCTGGTGAATCTGGGCAACGCCACCGGGCATCCCAGCTTCGTGATGTCGGCCTCGTTCACCAATCAGGTGCTGGCCCAGATGGAGCTGTGGAACAACCCGGACAAGTATGAGAACAAGGTCTATGTGCTGCCGAAGATCCTCGACGAGAAGGTGGCGCGGCTGCACCTGCCGAAGCTGGGCGTGAAGCTGACCAAACTCACCGAGGAGCAGGCGGCCTACATCGGCGTGCCGGTGGATGGCCCCTACAAGCCGGAGCACTACCGCTACTGAGCGGGCGGGGTGACGCGGCGCAGGGTGATGTTGAGGCGCCCCGGGCCGATTTCCTCCGGCAGCGGCACCGCCGCCGTGCCGGGATGAATGCGGTCGATGCCGTGATGGCAATGGCGCGCCGCGCCACCCAGCAGCAGAACGTCGCCACCGTGCAGCCGCACTGACGCAGTGGGATCGCGCCGGCGCGGCCCGCCGATGCGGAAGGTGGCGGCATCGCCCAGTGAAATGGACAATACCGGCGCGTCCCTCGCCTGTTCGTCGGCGTCCACGTGCAGGCCCATCCTCGCGCCCGGCGGGTAATGATTGATCAGGGCCGCTTCCGGCGGCGCCGGATAGCCGGTCAACTCGCCCCACAGGCGCCGCAGCATCTGCGGCATGGGCGGCCACGGCCGGCCGGTTCGCGGATGGCGCGGCTGGTAGCGATAACCCCCTTCCCGGTCCGACACCCAGCCCAGCGCGCCGCAATTGCTCATGCGCACCGAAAACGGCCGGCCCGTGTTCGGCATGCGCGGGGTGAACAGCGGCGCGGCGCGCACGATCGCGGCGATCTCTTCCAGCAGGCGGGCCTGTTCCGTCACACCCAGCAGCCCCCGGTACAGGCGCAGGCCCGGCGGCGTGGCGGCGGCGTTTTTTCTTCGTTCCATCGCTTGATGCGGCATTTCGCGGGCCTATATATCAGCCGAAGCCCGCGTTCGGCGCTCCCTGTCCCGGACGCCTGACGCGGGCCCCGTGATTGCAACAGGATCGATCGAACAATTCAACCGGAGGCCGGCGCCCACGCCACCCGCGACGCCCGGCGAGGGTATCACGAAAACGCCGCGGACAAAGGGTTTTCGGAAGCCGGCCTGCCAGAAGGAGGAACATATCCATGGGCAAGATCATCGGCATCGACCTCGGCACCACCAACTCGTGCGTGGCGGTGATGGACGGGCAGAACGCCAAGGTGCTGGAGAACGCGGAAGGCGCGCGCACCACGCCGTCCATCGTGGCGTTCACCGACGACGACGAGATTCTGGTCGGCATTCCCGCCAAGCGCCAGGCGGTGACCAACCCGGAGAACACCATCTTCGCCATCAAGCGCCTGATCGGGCGGCGCTATGACGACAAGATCGTGAAAAAGCATATCGAGCTGGTGCCCTACAAGGTGGTGAAGGCCGACAACGGCGACGCCTGGGTGGAGGCGCGCGGCAAGAAGATGGCGCCGCCGGAGATCTCCGCGCGCGTCCTCATGAAGCTCAAAAAGGATGCCGAGGCCTACCTGGGCGAGGAGATCAAGGAGGCGGTCATCACCGTGCCCGCCTACTTCAACGACTCCCAGCGCCAGGCCACCAAGGACGCCGGCAAGATCGCCGGGCTCGACGTCAAGCGCATCATCAACGAGCCCACCGCCGCGGCCCTGGCCTACGGCATGGACAAGAAGCACAAGGG
>DRPD01000167.1 GCA_011374735.1 Thermopetrobacter sp. | reverse complement strand
GTGTTCGTCACCGACGATGGCGCGGAAACCGATCTCGATCTGGGCCACTACGAACGCTTCACCGGCCGTTCCGCCAACCAGCAGGACAACATCACCACCGGCCGGCTGTATCAGCAGATCATCTCCCGGGAGCGGCGCGGCGATTACCTGGGCGCCACGGTGCAGGTGATCCCCCACGTCACCAACGCCATCAAGGACTTCATCCTGGAGGGCAACGACGGGTTCGACTTCGTGTTGTGCGAGATCGGCGGCACGGTGGGCGACATCGAGGCCCTGCCGTTCTTCGAGGCGATTCGCCAGCTGGGCAACGAACTCGACCCGCGCCAGTGCATCTACATGCACCTGACGCTGGTGCCCTATATCCCGGCGGCCGGCGAGCTGAAGACCAAGCCGACCCAGCATTCGGTGAAGGAGCTGCGCTCCATCGGCATTCAGCCGGACATCCTGATGTGCCGCGCCGACCGCGAAATCCCGCAGAACGAGCGGCGCAAGATCGCCCTGTTCTGCAACGTGCGGCCGGAAGCCGTCATTCAGGCGCTGGACGTGACCTCCATCTATGACGTGCCACGGGCCTATCACGCCGAGGGGCTTGACGAGGAGGTGTTGCGCGCCTTCGGCGTCACCGACGCGCCGAAGCCCGATCTGTCGCGCTGGGAGGAAATTTCCGAGCGGGTGCACCACCCGGAAGGCGAGGTGACCATCGCCGTGGTCGGCAAATACACCGGCTTGCCGGACGCCTACAAGTCGCTGATGGAGGCGCTGACCCACGGCGGCATCGCCAACAAGGTGAAGGTCAACATCCGCTGGATCGAGTCGGAGATATTCGAGCGGGAGGACCCGGCGCCGCATCTGGAGGATGTGCACGGCATTCTGGTGCCCGGCGGCTTCGGCGAGCGCGGCACCGAGGGCAAGATCGCCGCGGCACGCTTCGCGCGGCAACGCGGCGTGCCGTATTTCGGCATCTGTCTGGGCATGCAGATGGCGGTCATCGAGGCGGCGCGGCACATGGCCGGCATCGCCGGCGCGTGCTCAACCGAGTTCGGCGACTGCGCGGAGCCGGTGGTGGGGCTGATGACCGAATGGATGAAGGAAGGCGAGCTGCAACAGCGCGAGGCGGGCGGCGATCTGGGTGGCACCATGCGCCTGGGGGCCTATGAGGCGGTGCTCAAGGAAGGTTCGAAAGTCGCTGACATTTATGGGAAAACCCGAATCTCGGAGCGCCATCGCCACCGCTACGAGGTGAACGCCCGCTACCGTGAGCGGCTGGAGAAGGCGGGCCTGGTGTTCTCCGGCACGTCGCCGGACGGGCTGCTGCCGGAGATCGTGGAGCTGCCCGATCATCCGTGGTTCATCGGCGTGCAGTTTCATCCCGAACTGAAATCGCGCCCCTTCGCCCCGCACCCGCTGTTCGCCGCCTTCATCGCCGCCGCGGTGGAGCAAAGCCGCCTGGTGTGAGGGCCAGAAGCCGGAAGCCGGAAACCGGAAGCCGCCGGGTGGAAAAGCCGTTGTCCCGGTGGCCGGATCAACGCTCTGTTGAAATCGAATCCCGCAAACGGCGGGTGGCGCGGCGGCGGCGTTGCTGTTAAGGGGAGGGCGATGATCCGCATGATCGCATACGCCCTGACGCTGCTGCTGGCGCTGGCCGCGGGGCCGCTGGCGGCCCAGGAGCAGCCGTCCGCCGCCGCCCCGGCGCAGCCGCCGGCCGGCGCCACCTTGCTGGACACCATCAAACAGGCGGCGGCGAAGGCCGAGCGGCTGCTGCCGGAGGCGCAGGAGGTGCTGGCCGCGGCGCAACAGAAGCTGGCCCGGCCCGACATCGACGCGGCGGCGCTGGACGCGCTGCGGGTGGAGCTGGACGCGCTGCGCCAGAAGCTGCTGGAGGAGCGCAAGCAGCTGGCGGAGCAGATGGCGCGGGTGCAGGCGCAACTGGCGGTGCTGGGCGAGGCGCCGAAGGACGGCGCGGCGGAGCCGCCCGACATCGCCGCGCAGCGCCAGGCGCTGGAGGCCGTGTCGAGCCGCCTGAAGGCGGTGGACGGCAAGCTGGGGCTGATGGTGGTGGAGGCCGACCAGCTGACCGCTCAGGCGGCGGCGCGGTTGCGCGCCCAGTTCTTCTCCGACATCTTCGCGCCGGCCCGTTCGGTGCTCAATCCGTTATTGTGGCGCGAGGGGCTGGAGACGCTGCCGCTGCTGGGCCAGCGTCTCGTGGTGCTGCTCAACGGCTGGCAGCGCAATGACACCATGGGCGGCACGCGGCTGACGGCGGTGGCGGCGCTGTTTGTCGGCGCCTTCGTGCTGCTGGTGCTCCTGTGGCGGCGCTGGCGCTGGCCGATGGAACACAGCGCCGCGCTCACCGACATGCACCGGCTGTGGCGGGCCATCAAGGTGGCGCTGCTGGCGCTGTTGCTGATGCTGGCCCTGCTGGTGCTGGTCAGCGTCATCATGCGCGGCTTCGGCCTGCCCAGCCCGCGCATCGCGGCGCTGTTCGACGCGCTGGCCACGGCGGCCATGTTCACGGTGGTGGTGGCGGCCATGGCGCGCGGCATCTTCCGGCCGCGCGCCGCCCACATGCGGCTGGTCAATATCGATGACGCCGGGGCGCGGCGGGCCTATCGCACCGCGGCGCTGATCGCCTTTCTGGCCGGGGCCGACATCGTGGCCGGGGCGCTGAGCGAAATCCTGTTCCTGCCGGTGGCGTTCACGGTGGCCTGGGGGGCGGCGTTCGTGCTGGCGCAGGCGGCGCTGATCTTGCGGCTGGTGTTCGTGGTGCGCAAGGCGACGCCGCTGGAGGACGAAGGGCAGGCCACGCGGCGCTTCTTCTTCATTTTCGCGCGCTATCTGGTGCATCCGGTGCTGCTGGTGGTGCTGGCGGCGGTGCTGGCCCTGCTGCCGGGCTACATCGCGCTGGGGCATTTCATCATCACCCAGCTGATCGTCACCGCGGTGCTGGTGGCGGCGCTGTATCTGGTGCATCACCTGGCCGACGAGCTGGTGCGCGCCGCCCTGAACGCGCGCACCGTCACCGGCCGCTTCCTGCGCCAGGGGTTGCTGCTGCAGGAACGCACCGTCAGCCGCCTCGGCGTCGCCTTTTCCACCATCGTGGACATCGCCATCGTGCTGGTCGGCATCCCGCTGGTGCTGCTGCAATGGGCGGTCAACTGGACCGATCTGAGGATCTGGGCGCAGCAGGTGTTCTTCGGCTTCAAGGTGGGCAACATCACCATCGAGCCGGCCGCCATCCTGCTGGCCATCGGGGTGCTGATCGCCGGCATCGTGCTGGCCCGGCTGCTGGTCATGTGGCTGGACCGGCGGGTGCTGGCGCGCACCGAGATGGACAGCGGCATCCGCCACTCGATCACCGCCGTGGCCCGTTATGCCGGCTTCGTGGCCGCCTTCCTGGTGGCCCTGTCGGTGGCCGGCTTCAACCTCACCTCGCTGGCCATCTTCGGCGGCGCGCTGGGCATCGGCATCGGTTTCGGCCTGCAGACCATCGTCAACAACTTCGTCTCCGGCCTGATCCTGCTGGCCGAGCGGCCCATCAAGGTCGGCGACTGGATCAGGACCAGCGGCGGCGAGGGGGTGGTGCGCAAGATCAAGGTGCGCTCCACGGAGATCGAGACCTTCGACCGCTGTTCGGTCATCATTCCCAATTCGGCGCTCATTTCCGAGCCGGTGTCGAACTGGTATCACGCCTCGCGCATGGGCCGCATCCGGCTGACCGTGGGGGTGTCCTACGACGCCGATCCGGACGAGGTGCGCGACATCCTGCTCGCTTGCGCGAAGGAACACCCGCGGGCCGTGGCCTATCCGGAGCCATATGTGCTGTTCACCGGCTTCGGCGACAGCTCGCTGGATTTCGAGCTGAGGGTCTATATCGACGACGCCGGCCTGTTGTCCTCCGTCGCTTCCGACTTGCGATTCGCCATCTTCCGGCGGCTGAAGGAGGCGGGCATCGAAATTCCGTTCCCGCAGCGCGACGTCAACGTGCGCCAGCTGCCGCCGGAATTGCTCGACCACGTGGCGAAAGAGGCGGATTCGGGCGCGGAATAGGGCGGGAATGTGGCCGGCGGCGCGGCGAGTGTTGCACAACTGCCACAGCCGGCGGGAAAAGCGCCATGTCGCGCGGCGGGCGCGTTGACCGTGGGCCGGTTTGAGCAAATAACAGGTCGTGTCGTGATTCAAACGAGTGGTTTCACGGCATTCATGCCTCCGGTATCTCGGAAAGCGGGCCGTCATTTCAGGGCCGCGTTCCAGGCACAAGCAGGGGATCGAGGGGGCGAATATCAGGACTTCTGCTGAAACTGTGGAAGATTGTGGGAGAAGCAACCAATGAGCAAGCTGATGAAGAAGGCTCTGCTGGGCACTGCCGCCGCGGCCATGATGGCCACCGGCGCCGCGGCCAGCGAGCTGGACACGCTGAAGCGGCAGCTGTCGGCCCTGAACGGCCCGGACGCCGCGGTGACCACCACCTACAAGTCGGGCAAGGGCCTGACCATCGCCATCACCCCGACCGCCGATCTGCCGGCCCCGGCCACCGAGATCACGCTGTCCGGTTCCGTGACCCTGGCCATCTGGGGCGACAACACCGGTGTGGTGGGCTGGCTGACCCGTGGCGAAGTGAACGTGAAGTCGAAGACCCCGACCGCGGTTGGTGACGTGAGCACCCACATCCGCGTGCGCGGCGACTTCACCGGCCCGGGCAACTCCAGCGCCTTCTACATGCACCTGGCCTACGCCGACTGGCAGGCCACGGAGAACGTGCGGGTGCGCTTCGGCCACGCCGGCGACATCGACTCGGTGTTCGATTCCTCGTTCGGCAGCTGGGCGCCGCTGGGGCCGGCTTCAGGTCCGTTCTCTGCCTTCACCTATGGCCGCAGCAACCAGTTGGGCGTGCATTTCAAGAGCGGTGCCATCAGCGTTGGTCTGGCCGCGCAGCAGTGGATGGCCGGGCCGGGTGGCGTGGCCGCCTATGCGCAGGCCGACTTCGGCGCCGGGCATGTGAAGATCTCTGGCGCTTATGACTTCCTGGCCGCGCTCTGGCGGGCCGGCATCGGCGCCAAGTTCACGATGGGCCCGGCCTACGTGGCCGTTGCCGCCTCTACCCTTAACCTGGCGCTCTGGGGTGTCAGCGCCGAGCTGGGCGCCAAGGTCGACAAGGTGGCCTTCGCCGTGACCG
>DRPD01000166.1 GCA_011374735.1 Thermopetrobacter sp. | reverse complement strand
TGGGCGCGGCGCTCGTCACGCTCGATCACGAGGTGGATGCGGCGCTTTCGGCACGGCTTGAGGACATCGCCGATTATCACCGCGCACGGCTCGATCATCTGGACGGCAAGCTGTTCGGGGCCGATCCCTACCGGCCGCTGCCGCCCGATGCGCTGTATCTCAACGAGGCGGAATGGACGGCCCTGCTGGCGGCGCGCCCGGTGGCGCGGCTGTCGCCCTTCACGGAGGCGGAGGGCGGCGGACGGCGGGTGATCGACATGGGCGGGCGGGCCGGGCGCGGTTTCGCGGCGGAACGGGCCCAGGAGGGCGTCAATGTGTTCGAGGCGGCGCGCGATCACATCGCGGCCTTGCGCCAGGACGGCCGGAAGGTGCTGCTGGCCGGCTGGACGGACGGCTCGCGGGAGCGGCTCGTCACCATCCTTTCCGATCACGGCCTGTCGCCCATCGCGCCGGCGGCGAGCTGGCGAGAGGCACGAGAGCAGGGGGCGGGCGTCGTCTCGGCGGTGCGGCTGGAGGTGGCGCACGGGTTCGTCAGTGCCGATCTGGCGCTCGTCACCGAACAGGACATCCTGGGCGACCGGCTGATCCGGCGCACGAAGAAGCGCCGCCGGGCGGCGGATGTCATCAGGGAGCTGACGGCGCTCGATGTGGGCGATCTGGTGGTGCACGTGGATCATGGCATCGGCCGTTTCGAGGGCCTGAAGACGATCACCGCCGGCGGCGCGGCCCATGACTGCCTGCACCTGACCTACGCCGGCGGCGACACCCTGTATCTGCCGGTGGAGAACATCGACCTGCTGACGCGCTATGGCGGCGAGGAGGCGACGGCGCAGCTGGACAGGCTGGGCGGCTCCGCCTGGCAGGCGAAGAAGGCGAAGCTGAAGAAGCGGCTGCTGGAGATGGCCGGGGAGCTGATCGCCACGGCGGCGAAGCGGGCCATGCGCCGCGCCGATGTCATCACCGTGCCGGAGGGCATGTGGGAGGAGTTCTGCGCCCGCTTTCCGCACGAGGAGACGGAAGACCAGCTGAAAGCGGTGGAGGACGTGCTGGCCGATCTGGCGTCGGGGCGGCCGATGGACCGGCTGATCTGCGGCGATGTGGGCTTCGGCAAGACGGAGGTGGCGCTGCGGGCCGCCTTCGCGGCGGTGATGAGCGGCAAGCAGGTGGCGGTGATCACCCCCACGACGCTGCTGGCGCGGCAGCATTTCGCCACCTTCCGCGAACGCTTCGCCGGCTGGCCGGTGAAGGTGGCGATGCTCTCGCGCATGGTGCCGGCGAAGGAGCAGGCGGCGGTGAAGAAGGCGCTGAAGGCGGGGGAGGTGGATATCGTCATCGGCACCCATGCGCTGCTGGGCAGGGACATCGCGTTTCGCGACCTGGGGCTCTTGGTGATCGACGAGGAGCAGCACTTCGGGGTGCGCCACAAGGAGCGGCTGAAGGCGCTGAAGGCGGACGTGCACGTGCTGACGCTGACCGCGACGCCGATCCCGCGCACCTTGCAGCTGGCGCTGTCGGGGGTGCGCGAGCTGTCGGTGATCGCCACGCCGCCGGCCGACCGGCTGGCGGTGCGCACCTTCCTCTCGCCGTTCGATCCGGTGAGCATCCGCGAGGCGCTGCTGCGCGAGCATTACCGCGGCGGGCAGAGCTATTACGTGGTGCCGCGCATCGCCGATCTCGACGAGGGGGCGCGCTTCTTGCGCGAGCAGGTGCCGGAGGTGCGCTTCGCCACGGCGCACGGGCGGATGACGCCGGCGGAGCTGGACCGGGTGATGACCGACTTTCACGAGCGGCGTTTCGACGTGCTGCTGGCCACCACGATCATCGAATCGGGGCTGGACATCACCAACGCCAACACCATGATCGTGCACCGGGCCGACATGTTCGGGCTGGCCCAGCTCTATCAGCTGCGCGGGCGCATCGGGCGCGGCAAGGTGCGCGGCTGGTGCCTGCTGACGGTGCCGCGCCGGGTGCTGCTGTCGGCGGCGGCGAAAAAGCGGCTGGAGGTGCTGCTGTCGCTCGATACCCTGGGGGCGGGGTTCATGCTGGCCAGCCACGATCTGGACATCCGCGGGGCCGGCAACCTGCTGGGCGAGGAGCAGTCGGGGCACATCAAGGAAGTGGGCTTCGCGCTGTATCAGCAGATGCTGGAAGAGGCGGTGGCGGAGCTGAGGGGCGAGACGGCCGAGCAAGCGGCGCATTTCTCGCCGGCCATCAACATCGGCGCGGCGGTGCTGATCCCGGAACGCTACGTGCCCGACCTGCAAACCCGGCTGGGACTCTACCGGCGGCTGGCCGAGGTGGAGAGCGAGACGGAGGTGGAGGCCTTCGCGGCGGAATTGCGCGACCGCTTCGGGCCGCCGCCGGAAGAAGCGCGGCATCTGTTGGAAGTGGTGACGATCCGCATGCTGGCGCGGGCGGCGCGGGTGGCGGCGCTGGAGGCGGGGGCGAAGGGCGCGGTGCTGCGCTTTCACGAGGACACCTTCCCGAACCCGGAGAAGCTGGTGGGGTGGATCGCCGCGCAAGGGGCGGCGGCCAAGCTCCGGCCCGACATGCGGCTGGTGGCGCTGCGCGACTGGGAGCGCCTGGAGCAACGGGTGGCGGGCCTGCGCAAGCTGTTGCGGCAGCTGGCGGCGCTGGCGGGGTGAGGTTATCGGAAAGCGGGCCGGAAGGCAAGGGAGGTGCGCATTACATCTACGTATTAAAAGTTTAGTTGACCATAGGAAATTCAACCCTTAATATAAAAGGGCCTGATGGGGGCGGACAGGGGTCAAGGGGGTTGGGCTTGATGGCGAAGACACCGGAGGCCGGCGCGTCACGTGCAGGTAATCATCACTCATTTGCGGATGAAATGCAATTCTCTTCCGATGAGGAATTGGCCACCTACATCGCCGACATGACCTTGCAGTTGCGCAATCTGGCCCACAAGGCGGACATGAGCTTTCTGGCCTATCTGCTGGAAATGAG
>DRPD01000165.1 GCA_011374735.1 Thermopetrobacter sp. | reverse complement strand
GCCGCGGAGCGCATCATCGGCGAAGCCCTGGCCGAGGATCTGGGCGGCGACGGCGACATCACCTCCGCCGCCGTCATCCCCGAAGACGCGCGCTTTGCCGGCGTCATGCGGGCCCGTGAAGAGCTGGTGCTCGCCGGCCTGCCGCTGGCCGCCCTGGTGTTCGACCGGCTGTCGGAGGAAATCGCCTTCACCCCCCTGGCCGACGACGGTGACGAGGTGGCCACGGGCGCCGAACTGGCCCGCATCGAAGGCCCGGCCCGCGCCTTGCTGTCCGCCGAACGGGTGGCCCTCAACCTGCTGCAACGGTTGAGCGGCATCGCCACCCTCACCCGGCGTTACGTGCGGGCCATCGAAGGCACCGCCGCCACCTTGCTCGACACCCGCAAGACGACGCCCGGCTGGCGGCATCTGGAGAAATACGCCACCCGCGCCGGCGGGGCCGAGAACCACCGCATGGGGCTTTATGACGCCATCCTCATCAAGGACAACCATATCGCCGTCGTCGGCTCCGTGGCGGCGGCCGTTGAGCGCGCCCGCGCCGCCGGGCACGTGAGCATCGAAGTGGAGTGCGATACGCTCGCTCAGGTGAAGGAGGCCGTCACCGCCGGCGCCACCCGCATTCTGCTGGACAACATGAGTCCCGAAGAGCTGTCGGCCTGCGTGCGGGAGATAGCCGGACGGGCCGAAACGGAAGCCTCCGGCGGCGTGACGCTGGCCAATATCCGCGCCGTGGCGGCCAGCGGCGTCGATTACGTCTCCACCAGCGCCATCACCCTCTCCGCCCCGGCCGTCGATATCGGTCTGGACTGGCGGCTGGCGAACGCCTGATCATTCCACGTCGCGGTCGGTGTCGCCGCCCTTCGGCGCTTCCGGCATCAGCCTGGCGGTGACGTCGCCCTTCGGCCGCTTCTCGTCCAGCCGCTCACCGGTGGCCTGGAAATACACCTGTTCGGCGATGTTGGTGATGTGATCGCCGATGCGCTCCAGATTGCGCGCCCCGAACAGCAGATGGGTGGCCAGCCCGATAGTGCGCGGGTCTTCCATCATGTAGGTGAGCAGTTCGCGGAACAGCGCGTTGTAGTGCTCGTCCACCTCCTCGTCGCGCTCCCAAACCTGGCGCGCCAGCGCGGCGTCGCGCTCCACATAGGCGCGCATCACGTCCACCAGCTGCGCCACCACCAGCCGGCCCATGCGTTTCAGCTCCTTCTTCAGCGGCTTCGGCGGCTTTTCCTTCGCCAGCGTGATGACACGGCGCGCGATGTTGGAGGCCAGATCGCCGATGCGCTCCAGCTCCCCGGCCGCCTTCAGCGCCCCGATCACGGCGCGCAGATCGTTGGCCATGGGCTGACGCAGGGCGATGATGTGAATGGCCCCCTCCTCCACCTCGTGCTCCAGCGCGTCCACCTGCGCGTCGGCGGCGATCACGGCGCGGGCCTGCTCCGCGTCGCGCTTGCGCATCGCCTGCAAGGCGTCCTCCAGCTCCTGTGCCGCCAATGCCCCCATGCGGGTGATGCGCGCGTCCAGCCCGGCCAGTTCCTCGTCGAAGGCCTTCACGATATGGCTGTCGTTCATTGCCCGTTCCTCCCCAATCAGCCGAACCGGCCGGTGATGTAGTCCTGCGTCATCGTCTCGCGCGGGTTGGTGAACACCTGCTCCGTCGGGCCTTCCTCGATCAGCTTGCCCAGATGGAAGAAGGCGGTGCGATCCGACACCCGCGCCGCCTGCTGCATGGAATGGGTGACGATGACGATGCAGAAGTTTTCCTTCAGCTCGTGGATCAGCTCCTCGATGCGCGCCGTGGCGATGGGGTCGAGGGCGGAGGCCGGCTCGTCCATCAGGATCACCTCCGGCTTCGTGGCGATGGCGCGCGCGATGCACAGGCGTTGCTGCTGGCCGCCGGAAAGCCCGGTGCCGGGGGCCTTCAGGCGATCCTTCACCTCGTCCCACAAGGCGGCGCGGCGCAGCGCCGTCTCCACGATCTCGTCCAGCTCGTCGCGGTGCCGCGCCAGCCCGTGAATGCGCGGACCGTAGGCCACGTTCTCGTAGATCGACTTGGGAAACGGATTGGGCTTCTGAAACACCATGCCGACGCGGGCCCGCAGCAGCACCGGGTCGATGTCGCCGGCGTAGATGTCTTCGCCGTCCATCCGGATGTCGCCCGACACGCGGCAGATGTCGATGATGTCGTTCATCCGGTTCAGACAGCGCAAGAAGGTGGACTTGCCGCACCCGGACGGGCCGATCAGCGCCGTGACGGCGCGGTCGGGGATGTTGAGCGACACGTTGAAGATGGCCTGTTTCTCGCCATAGAACACATCGACGCCGCGGGTGACGAACTTGCAGTCCTCGTCCCGGCAGCCGCCCGGCAAGTCGTCGATCAGGCCGCGTCTGGGCTGGCCGACTCCGCAAGGCGCCAGCCTGGCGATGTCCTTCGCGCGCGGCCGGGGCTTGGCCTTCTTCTTCGGCTTCGCCGCCCCGGCCGGCTTCTTCCCCGTGGCCGGTTTTTTCGCGGCGGTCTTTTTCCGCTTCCCGCCCGCTTGCGTCCGCGCGGCGCCGGCCGTCTTGTCGGTCTTCTCGTCCATGTCCCCTACTCTACCACGTTCTCCTGCCATAACGCTGGCGCAGCCAGATGGCGGTGGAATTCATCGCCAGCAGAAAGCCCAGCAACACCAGAATGGCCGCCGAGGTGCGCGCCACGAAGCCGCGTTCCGGACTGTCGGCCCAACTGTAGATCTGCGTCGGCAGCGCCGTCGCCGGCTCGCTGATGCCCATGCCCGACACGTCGGGGATGAAGGCGTTCATGCCGATCAGCAGCAGCGGCGCCGTTTCGCCCAGCGCGCGGGCCATGCCGATGATGGCGCCGGTGAGAATGCCCGGCATGGCCACCGGCAGCACGTGATGCAACACCGTCTGATAGCGCGACGCGCCGATGCCCAGCGCCGCCTCGCGGATCGACGGCGGCACCGCGGACAGCGCGGCGCGGGTGGCGATGATGATGGTCGGCAGGGTCATCAATGAGAGCACCATGCCGCCCACCAGCGGCGTGGAACGCGGCAATCCGGCATAGCCGATGAACAGCGCCAGCCCCAGCAGGCCGAACACCACCGACGGCACCGCCGCCAGATTGTTGATGTTGACCTCGATGAAGTCGGTGAAGCGGTTCTTCGGCGCGAACTCTTCCAGATAGACCGCCGCCGCGATGCCGGCCGGAAACGAGATGATGAACGTCACCAGCAGCATCAGGAACGAGCCGACGATGGCCCCGGCCAGCCCCGCCTGCTCCGGCAGCCGCGAGTCGGCATTGAGGAACAGGTTGCGGTTGAAGCGCAGGCTGATCCGCCCGTCGCGCCGCAGCTTCTCGAACGCGGCCAGCACCTCAGGCCCGCCGAGGCGCGGGTTGAAGCGTTGTTGCGCTCCCGCGCCGATATGCGCCGGAATGACGCCCTTCACGTATTGATCGAACGGGTCGGACAGCAGCACCTGATGGGTGATCGTCTTGCCCACCAGCTCCGGGTGTTTCATCACGTAATCGCGCAGATTGTAGGGCGCGGCGCGCGAGACGATGCGGAACACCTTGCGTTTCAGCCGCCGGTCCTTCACTTCCGGCAGGGCCGCGAACAGGGCGTTCCGCACGATCTTGCGCCACTTGCCGCGCCGCATGTCCTGCGGGTTCACCAGCGCCGGCTTCAGATCGAAGCTGAGCGTCACGTAGGACTGCTGAAAAGCCGGCAGTCCGCTGGCCAGCAGCGACAGCACCAGAACGGCCAGCAGGCCGGCGGCGGTCAGGATGGCCCCCAGCCCCAGCCATTGCATGCGCCGGTTGGCGCGATGCCGGCGGCGCAGCCGGGTCAGCCGCTGCGGCGCCGTCCAGTCGATGCGCTCGTGGCTGTCAGGCGGCTCAGTCATATTGCTCCCGGTATCTGCGGGTGATCATCATCGACAGGACATTGAGCGCCAGGGTGACCAGGAACAGCACCAGCCCCAGCGCGAAGGCGGCCAGCGTCTTCGGGCTGTCGAACGCCGTGTCGCCGATCAGCAGGGTGACGATCTGCACCG
The DNA here is from genome assembly GCA_011374735.1 of Thermopetrobacter sp. Classification (GTDB taxonomy): domain Bacteria; phylum Pseudomonadota; class Alphaproteobacteria; order Rhizobiales; family Aestuariivirgaceae; genus Thermopetrobacter. The sequence continues at coordinate 7,411 of DRPD01000165.1, read as the reverse complement.
TGACGGTGGTCACCGCCTCCAATGGATTGAGGGTCAGGTGGGCGATGATCCCGGCCGCCATGACCACGATCATGGTTTCGCCGATGGCCCGGCTGGCGGCCAGCAGGATGCCGCTCATGATGCCCGGCAGCGCGGCGGGCAGCAGCACCTTGCGGATGGTTTCCGCCTTCGTCGCCCCCAGCCCGATGGAGCCTTCGCGCAACGCCATGGGCACCGCCGCCAGCGCGTCGTCGGACAGCGAGGAGATGAACGGGATGAGCATGATGCCCATCACCAGCCCGGCCACCAGCGCGCTGTTCGGCGCCATGGAAATGCCAAGGCCGTGCAGCCACGCCTTCAACGCCGGCGCGATGGTGACGACCGCGAAGAAGCCATAGACCACCGTCGGGATGCCGGCCAGGAACTCCAGCACCGGCTTGACCACGGCGCGAAAGCGCGACGAGGCGTATTCCACCAGATAGATGGCCGAGAACAGCCCGATCGGCACCGCGAACAACAGCGAAATGGCGGAGATCAACAGCGTGCCGGTGAACACCGGGATCATGCCGAACGCCCCCTGGCCGGCCACCTGATCGGCCCGCATGGCGATCTGCGGCTCCCAGCGCGGGCCGAACAGGAATTCGGTCAGCGGCACCTTGGCGAAGAAGCGCAAGGATTCGAAGAACAGCGAGACGATGATGCCCAGCGTGGTGAGGATGGCCAGCGCCGCGCAGGCCAGCATCAGCCCGTCCAGGATCCGTTCCACCCGCTGCCGGGCCCTGAATTGCGGCGCGATGCGCAGCCGCGCCCAGAAGAGCCCCATGAGGCCCGGCGCCAGCGCGCCGGCCAGCATCGCCCAGCCGGCGATCATCCGCCAGCGTTTCAGGGTGTCCGCCGCCTGTGTCACGTATTCCGGCGGCGTGCCGGGCAGCGCATGGCCGGCCGCCAGGGTGTGGATCTTGCTCAACAACACGCGGATTTGCGCATCGCTCAGCCCGGCCAGCGCCTGTTCGGGCAGGGTTTGCAGCAGCAGGCGGTCGATCACCGGCCCTTGCGCCAGCAGCCAGACGAGCACCAGCAGCAAGGAGGGAATGCCCACCCAGGCGGCCACATAGAGGCCATGATAGACCGGCCGGGAATGCAACGCCCGGCCGCCGGCCGCCGCCAGCTCCGCCTTGCGCGCCGGGCGATAGCCGAACCAATAGCCGAACAGCGCCAGCAGCAGCACGGCCAGCATGGTGATGGTGGTCATGACCCCTCAACCGCCTCCCGGCAATCCCGTCATTCCGGCGCAAGCCGGAATCTCGTGCCAAGCCCTCATGCGCTCGTGGCCCGAGCCCCCGGCTTCCGCCGGGGTGACGTTACTGTCTCGTCCCACCCTTAAGCCGTGGCGCCACACCCGGCAAGAGACGAATTGCCCCGCCGCCCCGGCTTGTGGATAGCCCATACCCCACGCCCCGAACCTTTCTGCACACCGCCTCAGCTGGCGCGAGAGCTTGTCTCAAGTCCTGCTCCCCTGCTCACGCACCACGCTTGCGTCACGAAGAACGGAGGCCTGAAGATCATCTATCTTCAGGCCGACAGGGCGCAAGCGCGTCCCGGCCGGTCAGGCCGCCCCCGCGGAGGCGTGCGCGCAGCGCACTTGCCGTGAGCGATATAAAAGCCCGATTTTGCGAACCCTGAGCAGCAGGGACTCGCAAAATCAGATGAAAGGATGGAGTAGAACGCAAAACGGCCTTCGTGAAATCGTCAGGTGTCTCAACGCCGACGGAGCATTCACTCGCCGAACCGCGTCATCGGGGTGCCCCTGGTCGCCGCCTCGCGCACTTTCTCGCGCTGTTCGTCCGGCAGCGGCACCAGCCCGCGTTCGCTCAGATAGCCATCCGGCCCGAACGCCTCCTCGGAGACGAACTCGGCGATGAAATCGTCCATGCCCTTCACGAAGCTCCGGTGATCGTTCTTGATGTAGAAGAACAGCGGCCGCGAGATGCCATAGGAGCCATCGGCGATGCTGTCGATGGACGGCAGCACGCCGCCGATCCTGATCGGCTTCAGGTTGTCCTCGTTCTCGAACAGGAAGGAATACCCGAAGATGCCCAGCGCCTCCGGGTCGGCGTTCAGCTTCTGCACGATCAGGTTGTCGTTCTCGCCCGCCTCGATGAACGGCCCGTCGGAACGCATGGCCGAACAGTTCAGGCGCACGAATTCCTTCAGCGCCTTCCTGTCGGCGATCTCTTCGGCCTTCTTCTTCCAGAACGGCAGTTCGCCTTTCAGGCAGACCTCATGCAGCACCAGCTCCACGAAGGCGTCGCGGGTGCCGGAGGTGGGCGGCGGGCCATAGACGCGAATCGGCGCATCCGGCAGCTTCGGGTCGATCTGCCTCCAGGTCTTGTAGGGGTTGTCCACCAGCTTGCCGTTCACCGGCACCTGCTTGGCCAGCGCCAGATACAGCTGCGCCTTGCTCAGATCCATGTCCGGCGATTGGCGCGCATGGGCCACCGACAGGCCGTCATAGCCGATCAACACCTCGGTGATGTTCGTCACGCCGTTGGTCACGCACAAATCCCATTCGGACTTCTTCATGGCGCGCGAGGCGTTGGTGATGTCCGGATGCTGCTGGCCGATGCCACTGCAGAACAGCTTCATGCCGCCGCCGGTGCCGGTGGATTCCAGAACCGGCGGCTTGTTGCCGGTCTTCTGGGCGAACTCCTCCGCCACCGCCTGGGCATACGGATAGACGGTGGAGGAGCCGACGATCTTCAGATGATCGCGAGCTTCGGCGGCGGAAACGGTGGCGGCCAATGCGACGGCGCCGATCGCCGCCATGGCGCGCAAGGTCTTCAGCATGCGATGCTTCCCTGTCCTCTCTTCGTCACTCGCCGCCATTAAGTATCATGAAGGCGGCCGCGAAAGCGGACAAAGCGTCGCATCCGCGTATGGCGGCACGATGACTTGCGCTATCCGGCCAGCCGCCGCGAGATGGCGAACGGCAGGCCGCTGAGCAACACGTCCACGTAGCGGATCTTCTGATAGAAGCCGTTCAGTGACAGCCTCGGCAGGGCCAGCGGGGCCTCGGCGTGATGCGGATGAATGACCCCCTTGCGGGTGGTCACCGCGGCCTCGAAGCCCACCTCCGCGGCCAGCGCGAATTCCCGGTAACCGGCCGACGTTTCATCGCCGTAGGGATAGGCGAAGGTGGTGATCTCGCGTTTCAGTTCGTGCTCCAGCGCCGTTTTGGAGGCCAGCATCTCGTGGCGCGCCTCTTCCGGGTCCTTCAGCCGCGCCAGCGCGAAATGTCGCATGGTATGCGCGCCGATGGTGCACAGCTCGTCGCCCGCGATCTCGCGCACCTCGTCCCAGCTCATCACCTGCGCGCGGCACAGCGCCTTCAGATCGACCCCGTGCGCCGCCGCGAAGCGACGGATCCAGCGCCGCTGGCCATGTTGGCCCATCAGCCGCACCGGCCAGTAGAGCGCCTCCCACGCCGCCTGCTTCTGCGCCTCCGTGGCGGTCGGCAGGCGGTCGGGAAAATCGCCCAGCATGGGGCGGATTTCCGCGTTGTCGGCGATGGCCCGCTCCAGCGCCTCCCACCACAGCTCGCCGATTCCGTCGCAGAAATGCGGCGCGATGAAGATGGTGAACGGGCATTCATGACGCCGGAACACCGGCCAGGCGTGGGTGAAATTGTCGCGAAAGCCGTCATCGAGAGTGAACACCGCGAACGGCGGATTCTCCGCCGCCTCCCCGCTGCGCAACTCCGCCACCGCCTGTTGAAGCGACAGCAGCCGCCAGCCGCGCGCCTTCACGAAGCCGATCACCGCGTCGAGAAAATCCGGCGTCACGTCCAGCCCGGCGTTGGGCGCGAAGCCGCCCGGCATGTCCGGCCCGGGGCGCACGTGATGCAGCATGAAGATGGCCCCCACCCCGGCGATGAACGGCGCCATCAGCCTTGAGATGCCGCTGTAATGCAACACGTCGAGGCCGGTTCTGACGAAACGGTGGTTCATGGCCAACGCTTGCTCTCACTGCGCGGCGATCCCGGCCGCCGGATGGGCCGCCCGTTCCTCAACGGCGGCGATGATGACCCCATGCGCACCGTCACGCTGCAAGGCGTCGCGCAAGGCTTCAGCGGCGTCCACCTGCCCTTGCGGCGCGACGATGACGGTGGCCTGCGCCGCCGGCAGGATCGATTGCGCCGCCTCCAGCGGATAGCCCGTTTCACCCTCATGCAGCAGGATCACGTGATAGGCCTGATCCAGCGCCTCCAGCACCGCCTGCATGGCCTCGCCGCCCAGCATGGCGCGATCGCGCCCCGTATGAATGACATGCAGCCCGCTGGCGTCGTCACGGCGGATGACGCGGGCGAAGTCCACCGCCCCGCTCAGCGCCTCGGCGATCCCCGCCTCCGCCCGCTCGATGGGCGCGGCATGGGAGCTGTCGGCGTCCAGCAGCAGGGTCTTGCGCCCCCGCCCGCTCAACGCCCGGCCCAGCGCGACGCTCAGCTCGCCAGCCCCGGCGCCGCCCCCGGGCAGCGCCGCCACCGCGACGCGCCGCAAGCCGGGCGCATCGCGCTGACATTCATCGACCCAGGCGGCCAGCGCGGAAACCGCCCGCGAGTCCGTTGACGCCGGCATGCTGACGATCTCATCCGCCACATCCGCATCCGGCCGCGGTTCCGCGGGCGCCTCGCCGGCCTGCCGCGCAAGCCGCGCCACGGCGGCGCGCATCCGCGCGTCAGCGTCATCATCCACCGAGGGCGACAGGGCCGCCGGCGCTTCCGGCCGCGCCGGGCCCGCCACCCGTGGCGCCGGGCGTTCAACCGGCGCGGGGCGCGTCATCGCCGCCATCACCGCGCCGATGAAGGCCAGCCCCAGCCCGATCATCAGCCCGGCCAGCGCCGAAAGCAGCATGATCGGCCCGATCCTCGGAAACGACGGCGCGGCCGGAATGCCGGCCCGCGAGATGAGCCGCGCCATGGCCGGCTGCGCCGCCGCGTCGCGCCGCGCCGCCGCCTCGTTGTAGCGCGCCAGGAACGATTCCAGCAGCTGCCGGGTCACCCTGGCCTCACGCTCCAGCTCACGCAGGCGCACCTTGTCCACGGAGCTTTGCGCCACCTTCTTCTTCAACCGCTCCAGCGTGCTCCGCAGTTCCTGTTCGCGCGCCGCCGCCAGCCGGGCCCGCTGCTCCAGGGCCCGCGCGATCTTGCGCGCTTCCGCCGCGATCTGGCGGCGCAGGCCGGCCATTTCGCGCCGCACCGCGCGCACCTTGGGGTGATTGTCCAGATAGGTGGTGGAAAGCTCCGCCAGCCGGCGCTGCAACACCACCTGCTGCTCGCGCAGCCGCTGGATGAGCGGCGAGTTGAGCACCGCCGTGGAGCTGTCGATGGCCCCTTTCTTCAGCAGGGCGCGGATGGCCCGCGCCTCCGCCTCGGCGCGGGAACGTTCCGCCGCCGCGCGGGTGATCTGGCTGCTCAGCTCGCTCAACTGCTGGTTTTCCAGATTGGCCTGCGCCCCCTTGAACAGCCCGGCCCGGCTGCGATGGCGCTCCACCGCCACCTCCGCCGCCACCACCTTCTTGCGCAGCGCCTCGATCTGCTGGGCCAGCCAGGCCCGGGCCTCGCCGGTGCGCACCTGCTCCTTGGCCCGCGACTGGCGCACGTATTCCGCCGCCAGCGTGTTGGCCACCGCCGCCGCGATGCGCGGATCGCGCGACGTGTAGGAAATCACGATGACCTTGCTCTCCGGCAGCGCATAGACCTGCAGGCGCTTGTTCCACACATCGAGCGCGCGCTGTTCGGGCGTCTGACGGCGCGGATCGGGCATGAACCCCAGCGCGATCTTCAGGCGGCCGGCCAGGCCGATGCCGCGCTTCAGCCGGTCGAATTCCGGATAGCCGATCAGCTTCAGACGCTTCAGCACCTTCAGCGCCAGATCGCGCGACTTCAGCACCTCCACCTGGGAGCGCACGTCCTGGGTGCTGATGCGCCGCGCCACGACCGGGGCGGCGCCGCTGCGGGTGTAGGGATTGTCCTGATATTCCACCAGCACCCGCGCCGAGGAGGTATAGACCGGCGTGCCGAGAACGGCGAACAGGCCGCCCAGCAGCGCCAACAGCACCGTCAGGCCGGCGATCAGCTTCCAGCGCCCCAGCATGCCGCGCAGCACGTCGGCGATGTCGATGGACGCCATGGTGCCGGAAACCGGCTTGCCGCTGTCGTCGCTCACCATCTGCACCTTCTGTCCTTCTCCGGCGCAGGCGGCAGCCCGCGCCCATTGCTCCGGCGCCCACCATCGCCCATCGTGGTAACCATTTGCTTAACGCAGCCACCGCCTGTCGGACATTCCGTTAAGGGCTTTTTCACGTTCGCTTAAACGCTTGCTAACCCTGTTCATTTACCGTCGCGGTCGGTGGCGGGCCGTCGTCGCCATGTCTGAATGTGTGTCGTCAATGTCTTTTGGAGATCCCAGGCAACATGCTCCGCCCGTTCGCCATCATCCTCGCCGCCGCCACGCTGGGCGGCTGCGCGCAAGGCTGGGACGCCGCGCCGCCCGCCGCCCCGCCCGGCGGCGTCAACGTGCTGATGACCGGCAGCATCGCCAGCGGCAAACAGGCCGCCGCCGCCAGCCGGACGCTCAGGCCCTACAACGCCGACGGCGCCCTGCCCCCCTTCGCCAGCTCCGGCGAACCGGCGGCCTATGAATACCTGAGCGGCTACCGCGTCGGGGCCGGCGACCGGCTGGCCATCCGCGTCATGGGCCAGCCGGAACTGACCGGCGCCTACGTGGTCGATCCGGCCGGCAATCTCTCCATGCCGCTGATCAACACCTTCGCCGTGGCCGGCCTGTCCACCCGCGAGATCGAGCGCCTCATCACCCGCAAGCTGAAGAACGGCTACCTGCGCAACCCGGCGGTGTCGGTGCAGCCCGTCACGCTCCGGCCGTTCTATATCCTGGGCGAGGTGCGCCAGGCCGGCAACTATCCCTACCAGCCCGGCATGACGGTGCAGAACGCCATCGCCATCGCGCGCGGCTACACCGAGCGGGCCGATCAGCGCCGGGTGCTGCTGACCCGCCGCACCGAACAAGGCACGCAGACCTTCAAGGTGCCGCTGACCACCCGCATCTTCCCCGGCGACATCATCTACGTGCGCGAACGCTGGTTCTGAGCCGGTGGCCGACACGCTGGACATCCTGCACGTCTTCCGCGCCCCCGTCGGCGGGCTGTTCCGCCACGTGCGCGATCTGGCCCTCGCCCAGAGCCGGGCCGGCCATCGCGTCGGCCTCCTCTGCGACGCCTCCACCGGCGGTGACATGGCCGAGAGGCGATTGCGCGAGCTGGAGGCTCGTCTGGCCCACGGCGTGCGGCGCATCGCCATGCCGCGGCTGCCCGGCACCGGCGATGCGGCCGCCATCAAGGCGGTCCGCACCCATGT
>DRPD01000164.1 GCA_011374735.1 Thermopetrobacter sp. | reverse complement strand
GTCCAGCCCTTCCAGCGGAACAGGCGCACGGCATGGATCACCCCGGCAACCGCCAGCAGCCCCGCCGTGCCCCCCGCATCGGGCCACGCCACCCACCCCGCCAGCGCCGCCAGCGCGATCAGCGCCGCCGCCTTGTCCAACGGGCCGAACGGGGCGGGCAGGCGCGCCTCTTCCCGCACGCCCCGTTTCATCAGCCAGTTGCGGGTGAACGATGGCGTCACCCGCCCGCCGATCAGCATCAGCAACAGCGCCGCCACCGCCAGCCCCGGCCGCTCCGGCGCCCGCGGATCGAGGCCGATGGCGCCCAGTCGGGTGAGGTGGAACAGCACATTGGCCACCGCCAGCGCGGACACCAGTAAAGCGACAGGCACGTTGCGCCGGTTGCCGCCGGTGAGGATTTCACGCCAGATGATCCCCGCCAGCATGAGGAGAAACGCCATGTCGATGAAGGCCGCCGGCCATGGCGCGACGGCCGAAAACATCATGATGATGCGCCCGGCCAGCCACAGGGCGAACAGCGCCGCCAGCGGCGCGCCGGAAAGCGGCAGCCGCCCCGTCCAGTTGGGCACGGCGGTGAGCAAAAACCCGGCCATGGCGGCCGGCAGATAGCCGAACAGCATGGCGTGCACGTGCCAGTCGCGCCCGTTCAGATACGTCGGCAAGGCCATGCCCGCCGCCAGCAGCGCCACCCACGACAGGATCGCCAGCGCCCCCCATGCGCCGGCACCGAAGAAGAACGGCCGGAACCCGCGCGAGAAAAACGCCGCCTGTGGCCACGTCCGCCGCCTGAAGAACATGCGCCAGTCCACCATGGAGCCCCCTCCTCATATCATGCACCACCGCCAAGAGCCGCGCCCCGACCCGGATCATGAGCAGAAAACGCCCATTGCAACGCAAGAAAAAGGCCCTGCCGTGCAGGGCCTTGGGCTGAGAATCCGAACCTGTTCCTCAGGCCGCCTTGATGGCGATCTTCTTGCGTTTCTTCTCTTCCGCCTTGCGCGGCACGAACACCTTCAGCACGCCCTTGTCGAAGCTCGCTTCCACCTTGTCCTCGTCGGCCTCCCACGGCAGGGTGAAGCGGCGCAGGAAGGTGCCGTGGGCGCGCTCCGCGATGTGATATTTCACGCCGTTGGCGTCCTTCTGCTCGTCCTTTTCCATCTTGCGCTCCGCCTTGATGGTCAGGACGCCCTCGGCCAGCTCCACGGACGCGTCTTCGGGATCGACGCCCGGCAGATCTACCAGGATGGTCAGCCCCGCATCATCCTCCCTGGCGTCCACCACGGGGGAGAAGAACACCTCCTCCGCCTCCTCCGTGGCCGGGGCCAGCGGCCGGCCGAAATTCTCCAGCATGCTCTCCATCTCGCGCCGCATCAGGGTGAACGGATCGACGGCGCGATTGCGCGAAAACGGCACCACGTATCTCATCGGATTTGAAACCTCCTGTTCTCAGACGCTTCCTCATCCGGGCGGGCCATCCGCCCTTTCCTGCCAGAGGATGTAGGCATCGGAAAACCGGGTTTCAACGGCCGGCGGCACCGTCATCATCGCGCATGCGTTCTTCCTCGTATTGGATGAACCAGCCGATCATTTGCCGCCACAGGGCCTCGGCCAGCGCCGGCGGCAGGCCGTGTTCCTCGGCCCTGCCCCGCACCTTGTCGATCACCTGCTGGATGCGCCACGGCACCGTGGCCCCTTCGCTGGTGCCCTGTTTCAGCTGCCAGGCGCGATCCACATAAGAGAACCGTTCCGCCAGCAGCTCCACCAGCCGCGCGTCGACGCGGTCGATCTCGCGGCGCACCTCGTCCATGTTCTCGCATTCGGCGGCCGGTTTGCGTTCATCAGCCATCGCCATGCTCTTTCTTCTTCGGCGGGATGACGCGGATGTGCAACTCGCGCAACTGCCTCGGCTCCAGTTCCGCCGGCGCACCCATCAGCAGGTCTTCCGCCTGCTGGTTCATGGGGAACATCACCACCTCGCGGATGTTCGGCTCATCGGCCAGCAGCATCACCATGCGATCCAGCCCCGGCGCGATGCCCCCATGCGGCGGCGCGCCATAGCGGAAGGCCCGATACAGCGCCCCGAACTTCTCCTCCACCACCTCCGGCGCGTAACCGGCGATCCGGAAGGTCAGCTTCATCAGCTCCGGCAGATGGTTGCGGATGGCGCCGGACGACAGCTCCACGCCATTGCACACGATGTCGTATTGGCAGGCCTTCAGGGCCAGCGCCGGGCCGGTGTCGCCTTGCTGCAAGGCTTCCCACGCTTCTTGCAGCGCGTCCATGCCCCCTTGCGGCATGGAGAACGGATTGTGGGAGAAATCGACCTTCTTCTCCTCCTCGTTCCACTCATACATCGGAAAATCGACGATCCAGCAGAACGCGAAACGGTTCTCGTCGATCAACCCCAGCTCCGCCGCCACCTTCTGCCGCGCATCGGCCGCGAACGGTGCGAAGGTGTCGGGATTGCCGGCCACGAAGAACGCCGCGTCGCCGGCGGTCAGCCCCAGCTGATCGGCAATCGCCGCGGTGCGCTCTTCGCCGATGTTCTTCGCCAAGGGCCCCGCCCCGCCCTCATCGCGATACATGATGTAGCCCAGCCCCGGCTGGCCCTCCGATTGCGCCCAGGAATTCATGCGGTCACAGAAGGCGCGCGATCCGCCGCCCGGCGCCGGAATGGCCCACACCCGGTTGCGCTCATCCTTTTCCAGCAGCTGCGCGAAGATGCGAAACCCGGAGCCGCGGAAATGTTCCGACACGTCCTGCATTTCCAGCGGATTGCGCAGGTCGGGCTTGTCGGTGCCGTATTTCCGCATCGTCTCGTGATACGGGATGCGCGGGAACGTCTCCGTCACCGGCCTGCCGCCGCCGAACTCCTTGAACAGATCGCGCAACACCGGCTCCACGGCGGCAAAAACGTCCTCCTGGGTGACGAAGCTCATCTCGATGTCGAGCTGATAGAACTCGCCGGGCGAACGGTCGGCGCGGGCGTCCTCGTCGCGGAAGCACGGGGCGATCTGGAAATAGCGGTCGAAGCCGGCCGCCATGATGAGCTGCTTGTATTGCTGCGGCGCCTGCGGCAGGGCGTAGAACCTGCCCGGATGCAGCCGTGAGGGCACCACGTAGTCGCGCGCGCCCTCCGGGGAAGAGGC
>DRPD01000163.1 GCA_011374735.1 Thermopetrobacter sp. | reverse complement strand
GCTCCAGCTCGTCGATGATCTCCATGGCCCGGATCTTGGGCGCGCCGGAGACGGTGCCGGCCGGCGATCCGGCCATCAGCGCGTCGATGGCGTCATGCCCGGCGGCCAGCCTGCCGGTCACCTCCGAGACGATGTGCATCACGTGGCTGTAACGCTCCACGGTGAATTGCTCCGTCACCCGCACGGTGCCGATCTGGCTCACCCGGCCGACGTCGTTGCGGCCCAGATCGAGCAGCATCAGGTGTTCGGCCCGCTCCTTGGGGTCGGCCAGCAGTTCTTCCTGAAGCGCCCTGTCCTCCTCCGGCGTGGCGCCGCGTCTGCGGGTGCCGGCGATGGGGCGGATGGTCACCTCGCCGCCGCGCAGGCGCACCTGAATTTCCGGGCTGGAGCCGGTGAAGGCGAAATCGCCGAAGTCGAGATAGTAGAGATAGGGCGACGGGTTGATGCGCCTCAGCGCCCGATACAGCGCGAAGGCGGGCAGCGGGAAATCGGTCTCGAAACGCTGCGAGAGCACCACCTGGAAGATGTCGCCGGCGGCGATGTAGTCCTTGGCCCTTTCCACCATCGCCATGTAGTCCGCCGGCGGGGTGTTGGAAACGAGCGGGGCGATGGCGAGCGCCTCGCCGGCCTCGTGCAGCAGGGCCGGATCGACGGGCCGGGCCAGCGCCGCCACCACTTCGTCGAGCCGCGCGGCGGCCCGCCGGCGGGCCTGCGCGGCGCTCACGCCTTCTTGCGGCCACACCGGGGTGACGACGACGATCTCGTCGCGCACGTTGTCGAAGATGGCGATCAGCGTGGGGCGGATGAGCAGCGCGTCGGGCAGGCCCAGCGCGTCCGGGTTGGGCTCCGGCAGCTTCTCCACGAAGCGCGCCATGTCATAACCGAGAAAGCCGAACAGCCCGGCGGCCATGGGCGGCAGGTCGGCCGGCAGGTCGATGCGCGAAGCCCCCAGCAGGGCGCGCAGCGAATCGAGCACCGGGGCGTCATCGGGCTGAAACGGGCCCGTGATATCCTCAAGCGCGTGGCGGTTGAGCCACGCCCTGCCGTCCTGCACCTTCCAGACCCGGTCGGGCTTCAGGCCGATCACCGAATAGCGGCCGCGCACCGCGCCGCCTTCCACCGATTCCAGCAGGAAGGAGTATGGCGACAGCCCCTTCAGCTTCAGATAGGCGGACACCGGCGTTTCCAGATCGGCCACCAGGCGCTCGTGCAGCACCTGCGGGCGGCCGGCCTCGTAGCGGGCGGCGAAATCCATGCTGTCTGCGCCGGACGTCATGCCACCCTTCCATGACGCAAGCCAAACACGTCATTGCCGGGCTTGTCCCGGCAATCCAGAACGGCAGGGGAAAGTGCACCCGGAACACCCCGTGCATCATCACGAACGCCTGCGCGCGTGACTCCGGATTGCCGGCATGAAGCCGGCAATGACGCCGGGCATTTGGCACACATGGTCATCACCGCCCGGCTCCCAGCAGGCGGTTGAGGCGCGCGGTGTTGACCTTCACCCCGAACTCCTGTTGCAGCGCCGCGATGTAGGCGGTTTCCACGTCGCGGGCCAGCCCTCCGGCCAGCACCCTGGCGATGGCCTTGGCCTCGGTGGACTTCGGGTCCAGCTCCGGGGTGCTCAGGGGGTTCGACTTGACCACGACGAAGGCGTCGCCGGCCGGGGCGACGACGATCTGGTCGGGTTTGGCGGCGAAGATGGCGCGCACCGCGGCCATGGGCAGATCGGGGCGGGCGTCGGTGCGCTTCAGCTGGGCCATGGTCTTCAAGGTGGCGCCGATGCCTTCGGCCAGCTTCTTCATGTCCTCGCCGGCCGCCGCTTTCTTGCGCAGCTCTTCCGCCTTCTGGCGCAGCAAGGCGCGCCGCCTGTCCTTCTTCCAGGCCGCCGCCACCGTGTCGCGAATCTTGTCGAAGGCCGGCGCGTGGCGCTTCTTCACGTCGGCGACGGCGAACCACATGAAGCCGTCATCGGGCAGCTGGATGACGTCGTTCTCGACCCCGACGTCGCTCTTGAAGGCTTCGGTCAACAATTGGACCGGGGCCGGCAGTGGCGCCTGCCTGCCCTTCTCGTCAAGGCCGTCGGCGCTCAAGAAGCCGGTGGTGACGAGCTTCAGCTCCAGCGCCTTGGCGATGTCGGCCAGGCTCTGGCCGGAAGCGCGCATCTCCTCCACCTTGTCGTGCAGCTCCACGGCCAGATCGCGCGCCTTCTCCAGCTTCAGCCGCCTGGCGATCCCGCCCTTGACCTCGGCGAACGGCCTGATGCTGGCCGGCGTGACCTTCGCCACCCGCAACATCACCACCGACAGGCTGCCCTCCAATGGCTGGCTGACCTCTCCCTCCTTCAGGGCGAAGACGGCGTCCTTCAGCTTGTCGTCGGGGAAGTTGGCGCGGGTGAACTCGCCCAGTTTCAGATCCTTCGGTGACAGGCCGCGCCGTTTGGCCAGCTCTTGCCAGCTGGTGCCGGCGTCGAGTTCGGCGCGGGCCTTCTTCGCCTCGTCCATGGAGGGAAAGACGATCTGTTCCACCAGGCGCGTCTCCGGGCGGCCGAAGCGCGTCCTGTCGCGCTCGTATTCGGCGCGGATGTCGGCCTCGGCGAGCTTGACGCGGCCGGTCAGGTTCTTCGGCAGCACCGCCAGCACGCGCAGCTTGCGGCGCTGCGGCTCCATGAAGCGGTTCTTGTTCTTCTCATAATAGGCTTTCAGCTGTTCCGGCGTTGGTTCGGGCACTTTGGCCAGCTCCGGGCGCACCTGGAAAAACTGCACGTCGCGCGCCGTGTTGCGGTGCACGAACACCTGCCTGATGAGCGTGCCGGGGGCGCTCACCGCCGATTGCACCGCGGAGGCCAGCGTATTTCTCAGCAGGCCGCGGCGCTCCTCGTCGATGAATTGCGCCTCGCTGAGGCCGGCGCGGGCCAGCAGGGCGCGGAAGCGGGCCACGTCGAAGCGCCCGGCCGGATCGGTGAAAGCCTCGATCTTCCGCACCCGGCGGGCGATCTCGGCGTCACTCAGCGACAGGCCGAGCCGCCGCGCCTCCTCGTCGAGCGCCGCGGCCTGGATCAGGCGGGCCAGCACCTGGCGGTCCAGCCCCATGCGGCGCGCCATGTCCGTGGTGATGGGGCGTTTCAGGCGTTGCGACAGTTCCCGCAACTGGCGGCGGAATTGATCGGTGTAGGCACGCTCGGTGATCTCCGTGTCGCCGACCTTGACCAGGGTGTCATTCGAGCGCCCGGTGAAGATGTCGGAAATGCCCCACACCGCGAAACTCAGGGCCAGCAGCCCGATGAAAATCTTGGCGATCAGGCCGCCGGTGGCGCTGCGCAGACCGGTCATCATGCCCATGGGCCGGCATCTCCTCTGTTGTGGCGCGAACCTCGTTCGTCTTCAGATGCGGCGTCATCGCTCTTTCGCCAGACCGGCGGGTCTGCTAGAAGCGGCGCCGAACATGCTGACAAAGCTGTAGTCAAGAACGCGGGCCAAGGCAACCTGGGCCCCGTGCGCGAAACGACAGAGGGGAATGACGCCATGTCCAACACCACCTTTCCGCCGCTGGTGGCCGGCAACTGGAAGATGAACGGCACGCTGGCCTCGCTCGATGAGGCGAAGGCGCTGATGGCCAGACTGGACGGCAAGACGCCGGCCTGCGACGTGATGCTGTGCCCGCCGTTCACCTTGCTGTTCAAGATGGGCGAGACGCTGGCCGATTCCACCATCGCCATGGGGGCGCAGGACTGCCACCCGAAGGAAACCGGCGCCCACACCGGCGACATCGCGGCGGAGATGATCGCCGAGACGGGGGCCACCGCCTGCATCGTCGGCCATTCGGAGCGGCGCACCGATCACGGCGAGAGCAACGAGCTGGTGAAGGCCAAGGCGGAAGCGGCGCACCGGGCCGGGCTCGTCGCCATCATCTGCATCGGCGAGACCATCGACCAGCGCGAGGCCGGCCGGACGCTACAGGTGAACACCGAACAGCTGAAGGGATCGTTGCCGGAAGGCGCGAACGCGGCGAACACCATCATCGCCTACGAGCCGGTGTGGGCCATCGGCACCGGCCACACGCCGACCACCGACCAGGTGGCGGAGGTGCACGGCCACATCCGCGCCGAGCTGGGCGGGCTGATGGGCGCGGAGGAAGCGGCCAAGGTGCGCATCCTCTATGGCGGTTCGGTGAAGCCGGCCAACGCGCAGGAGCTGATGGCGGTGGAGAACGTCAACGGCGCGCTGGTGGGCGGCGCGTCGCTGAAGGCGGACGATTTCTTCGGCATCATCGAGGCGTATCTGTAGGCGGCGCGCAAGAGCCGATGCGCTTCAGCCCGGCGGCCCTCCCCCCGGCAAGGGGAGGGAATGGTTGCCGCAAACTCATGTCATATGGAGCGTTCGTCATTCCGGCGAAAGCCGGAATCTCGTG
>DRPD01000162.1 GCA_011374735.1 Thermopetrobacter sp. | reverse complement strand
TTTGCACAGGATGTCGCAGGCTGGTTGCAAGAGGGCGCCTGATCCGTAAACTCCCGCCTCATGGTTTTTGCCCGGATTCGCTTAGCTCTGCTGGCCCTGGTGGCGCTGCTTGTGAGCACGCCGCCTCTCGCCGCCTCCGATGCGCCGCTCATCAGGCTCGACGAGCCGGTCGCCGTGCCGGACTTCAGGCTGCCGCGGCTGAATGGCGAGGACGGCTCGTTCAGCGACTGGCGCGGCAAGGTGGTGATCGTCAATTTCTGGGTCTGGTGGTGCGCCGGCTGCCGCAAGGAGCTGCCGCAACTGGACGAGCTGGCCCGCAAGCTGGGGCGCAAGGGGTTGGCGGTCATCACCGTCCATGTGGGGGACGGCGTCGCCAGGGCGGAACGGCTGGCCCTGCAACTGGGCCTCGACCTTCCGGTCTTTCTCGATCGCCGCGAGAAGGTGGCGTACACCTGGGGCGTCAACCGCTATCCCACCACCATGATCGTCGGCCGCGACGGCAAGGTGCATTATGTCGTGCCCGGCGTGCGTGACTGGACGACGCCGACCATGCTGCGCATCCTGCTGGAGCTGCTCGACGCCTGAAGGGGCTCAACGGGACTGGCGCAGCAGCCGCGCCTTCTGGCGCTGCCAGTCGCGTTTTTTCTCCGTCTCGCGCTTGTCGTGGGCCTTCTTGCCCTTGGCCAGCCCGATCAGCAGTTTCACGATCCCCTTGCCGTTGAAATACATCTTCAACGGCACGATGGTCATGCCGCGCCGCTCCCGCGCTTGCGTCAGCCGGTCGATCTCGCGGCGGTGCATCAGCAGCTTGCGCTTGCGCCGCGGCTCATGGTTGAAGCGGTTGCCGAAGGCGTATTCCGGGATGTCGGCGTTGATCAGCCACAACTCGCCGCCCTCCGGCGACACGTAGCTTTCCGCGATGTTGGCCTGGCCCTCGCGCAGCGATTTCACCTCGGTGCCGACCAGCGCCAGCCCGGCCTCGAAGGTTTCCTCCACGGCGTAGTCGTGGCGGGCCCGGCGGTTTTCGGCCACCACGCCGTCCTTGCGGCCCTTGTTCTTCTTCGACATGAGAGGCGTTATAGCGGTTCACATGGGCATCCGCCACGTGATTCCGCCATCGCTTCAAGCAAGCACCCCGGCGTGGCGCATGGCGTCTTCCACCGCTTTCCTGGAGGCGTCGGAAATGTCCACCATCGGCAGCCGCGCGAAGGCGGCGCCGAACCCCAGCAGCGAGGTGGCGTATTTCACCGGCCCCGGCGAAGTCTCCACGAACAGCGCCTTGTGCAGCGGGAACAGCCTGTCCTGCAATTCAAGAGCGGTGGCGTAATCTCCCTTCAGCGTGGCGCGCTGGAACTCGGCGCACAGACGTGGCGCCACGTTGGCCGTCACCGAGATGCAGCCTCGCCCGCCGTGGGCGTTGAAGGCCAGCGCCGTGCCGTCCTCGCCGGAGAGCTGGATGAACTCCGGCCCGATCAGGCGGCGGAGGTTCGACGGCCGGTTGAGATCGCCGGTGGCGTCCTTCACGCCGACGATGTTGGGCACGTCCCTGGCCAGGCGGGCGATGGTTTCATCGCTGATGTTGGCCACCGTGCGCCCCGGCACGTTGTAGATGAAGATGGGCAGTTCCGGCGCCGCTTCGGCCACCGCCTTGAAATGGGCATACAGCCCGGCCTGCGTCGGCTTGTTGTAATAAGGCACCACCACCAGCGCCGCCGCCGCCCCGGCCTGCCGGGCATGGCGGGTGAAGTCGATGGCCTCGGCCGTGGAGTTGGAGCCGGTGCCGGCGATCACCGGCACCCGGCCGGCCGCCAGCTCGATCACCAACTCCACCACCCGCTTGTGCTCGTCGTGGCTCAGGGTAGGCGACTCGCCGGTGGTGCCCACCGCCACCAGTCCGCCGGAGCCCTCGCCGATCTGCCAGTCCACGAAGCGGCCCATGGCGTCTTCGTCGATGCCGCCGCTGTCGTCCATGATGGTGACCAGGGCCGGAAAGGAGCCGCGAAATTGCCTCGTCATGACGTTTCCTCATGAATGGTCGAGCTGTTCCTCACATGCCATGCCCGGCGCGGGCAGGCAAGACGGGATGATGGGCGGCAAGTCATCAAGATGTCGCAATTCATGAACACCTTCACCGTTCGGGGCGAATCACGCAAGGACGTTGGGGGCCAAGAGGCGACATGACATCCATCCGCGCGTTCATCACCGCGTCCATCGCGCTGCTGACCGTCTCATTCATGGCGCCATCGGCGTCGGCGCTGTCCTCAACCGGGGTGCAGGCGGTGCGCGCCGCATTGAAGACGCAGTTCGACGGCGCCGCCCGGCTGGCCCGGCAAAGCGGCGATCAGGCGGCCATGACGCTGGTGGAATGGCTGACCCTGATGCGGCGCAACAAGGATGTCTCCGCGCAGCGGCTGCTCAATTTCGCCGAACGCTATCCGATGTGGCCGCTGGCCGCCACCATCCGCGCCTGGGGCGAGCGCAATCTGATGCAGAGCCGCGACGTGGCGGCCATCCGACGTTACTACGCCCAACGCCGCCCCGCCTCCCTGTATGGCCGCGTCGCGCTGGCCACGGCGCTGAAGGCGGAAGGCAAGCGCGATGAAGCGGCGCGCCTGATCCGCGCCGCCTGGGTCAGCCCCGCCCTGCCGGGCGCGGCCGGAACCTTCATCCTGCGCCATCACCGCGAGCTGCTTTCGCGCGCCGCCCATGAGGAACGCCTGTGGCGGCTGATCACCGATCAGAAGACCGCCGCCGCCGCGCGCCACGCCAGACGCCTCTCCGCCGCCCACGTGCGCGCCGCGGAGGCGGCCCGCGCCCTGATCCGCCGCCGCGCCAACGGCCCGCGGCTGTTTCGCGCCCTGCCCGCCGCCATGCGCAACCAGCCGGCCTTGCGCTATGCCTACGCCCGCTACTGGCGGCGCAAGGTGATGCCGCTGAAGGCTCTCTCCATCCTTGAACGCGCCCCCGGCCGGGCGCGCCAGCTCGATCCGGAACGCTGGTGGACGGAAAAGCGGCTGGTGGCCCGCCAGCTGCTGGCCCGCAACTATCGCCGCCATTGGCCGCGCGCCTACCGGCTGGCCGCCTCGCACGGCTTTTCGGGCAAGAGCCGGCAGGGCTATCGCGGCGCCTCGCTGGCCGGCTTCATCGCGCTGCGCAAGCTGGGCCGGGCGCGGGCCGCCCACCGGCATTTTCTGAACGCCGCGAAACACGCCAGAAGCCGCACCCAGAAATCGCGGGCCTGGTATTGGGTGGGCCGGGCGCGCGAGAAGCTGGGTGACATGGCCGGGGCGCGGCGCGCCTACGCGGAGGCGGCGCGCACCCCCACCCTGTATTACGCCCTGCTGGCGCGCGAGAAGCTGGGCCGGGGAACGCACCCCCTGCCCATTCCGGCCAAACGCCCCTCCACCGCCGCCAGGGCGGCCGTCAACGGCTCGCTCATCGGCCGCGCGGTGCGCTATCTGCGCGCCGCCGGTGGCAAGGATCGCCTGCGCGCCTTCGTCTGGCCGCTGGCGCTGACTTTCAAGGGCGAGCGCGACAAGCTGGCCGCCGCCGCGGCGCTGATGTGGGACGCCGGCGGTCCGGCCATGGCGGTGCGACTGGCCAAGGCGGCGGGCAGCATCGGCGTCGATATCGACAACTACGGCTATCCGCTGCGCGCCCTGCCCGGCTACAGGCATCGCGGCCCGGCGCTGGAGCGGGCCGTGCTGCTCGGCCTGATCCGTCAGGAAAGCGAGTTCGACCCGAAGGCCGGCTCGCGGGTCGGCGCGCAGGGGCTGATGCAACTCATGCCCGGCACGGCGCGGCGCGTGGCGCGGCGCATCGGGGTGGGCTATCATCACGGCTGGCTGACGGCGCGGCCGTCCTACAACCTGATGCTCGGCCACCACTATCTGGCCAATCTCGTGCAGCGGTTCGGCGGCTCCTACATCCTCGCCTTCGCCGGCTACAACGCCGGGCCGCTCAACGCGCGGAAATGGCTGTCACGTTACGGCGACTTCCGCTCCGGCGAGGTCGATCCCATCGACTGGGTGGAGATGATCCCGTTCACCGAAACCCGCACCTATGTGCAGAAGGTGATGCAGAACGTGCACATCTATCGCGCCCGGCTGGGCAGGAAGAGCATACCCATCTCGCGCGATCTGTATCGCGGCACCGGGCGCTGGCGGCCTCATGTGCTGCGCGCCGGCGTGAGCGCGCCACGCCCCAAACGGGCCCGCGACAGGCGCGCCTGCAAGGCCGGAGCCGGGGCCGGCATCGCCGATCTGATCAAGGCCTGCGGCGATGGTTGAAGCGGCGGCGCCCTTCCCTTACCTTGAGGGCATGGCGAAAACCTTATGGAAAGCTGAAGCGCCTTGAGCAGGAAATCCCGCCGCCGCAAGGCCGCGGCGCGCAATGAGATCACCTTTCAGATCGAAGGCCCGGTGGCCACCCGCGCCTGCGTCATCCATGCGGCCATGCGCCAGAGCACGCCGGGCCGCCGCGACCCGGCGCGGCAGCTGGAAGAGGCGCTGAGCCTGGCCCGGGCCATCGATCTGGACATCATCGGCAGCGCCATCTTCAACGTGCAGCGGGCCGCGCCGGCCACCTTGCTCGGCCCCGGCGTGGTGGAAGAGCTGAAGGAACGCCTCGCCGACGAAGAGGTGGAACTGGTCATCGTCAACGGCCATCTCTCGCCCATGCAGCAGCGCAATCTGGAGCGCGCCTGGCAGGTGAAGGTGCTCGATCGCACCGGCCTCATTCTCGAGATCTTCGGCCGCCGGGCGCGCACCAGGGAGGGCCGCTTGCAGGTAGAGCTGGCCCATCTGGAATATCAGAAGACGCGGCTGGTGCGCTCCTGGACCCATCTGGAGCGCCAGCGCGGCGGCTTCGGCTTCATGGGCGGGCCGGGCGAAACCCAGATCGAGGCCGACCGCCGCCTGTTGCGCGACCGCATCGCCCATCTGCACCGCAAGCTTCAGCAGGTGGCGCGCACCCGCGGCCTGCACCGCGCGCAGCGCGACAAGGTGCCGTGGCCGGTGGTGGCGCTGGCCGGTTACACCAACGCCGGCAAGAGCACCCTGTTCAACGCCCTCACCGACGCCGAAGTGATGGCGAAGGATCAGCTGTTCGCCACCCTCGATCCGACAATGCGCCAGCTGGCCCTGCCCGGCGGCCGCCAGGCCATCCT
>DRPD01000161.1 GCA_011374735.1 Thermopetrobacter sp. | reverse complement strand
GCTTGGCGTTGATGATCTCGCCGATGCGCCCCTGCCGCACCAGGGCTGGTGAACGCGCCCCGGTGGAGGCGTCGGCGAACAAGAGCTGCACGTCGCGCGCCCGCACCTCCTTGCCGTTGATGCGGTAGGTGGAACCCTTGTCGCGCTCGATGCGCCGCGACACCTCCAGCGTCTGTTCCCGGGCCCACGGCGGCGGCGCCAGCCCGTCGGAATTGTCCAGCGTGATGACCACTTCCGCCACGTTGCGGGCCGGGCGCTCGCGCGAGCCGGAGAAGATCACGTCCTCCATCGCCGAGGCCCGCATGCTCTTGTAGGAGTTCTCGCCCATCGCCCAGCGCAGGGCTTCCAGCAGGTTGGACTTGCCGCAGCCATTGGGCCCGACGATGCCGGTCAGCCCCGGCTCGATGACCAGTTCGGAAGGCTCCACGAACGACTTGAAGCCGGTCAGTTTCAGGCGGCGGAATTTCATGTCCCCTCGCAAAGCCCCCTACGAGAACACCCGTGTCGCGCAAACGAAACGCCGCCCGGCGATCCGGTCAGCCGCCGGAGGCCTTCTTCAGCTCCTCGTCGATGACCTTCTTCAGATCGTTGATATGCATCCCCACCGCCTTGCGGCCGTTGATGAACAGGGTGGGGGTGGAGTTCACGCCGAAGGAGCGCTCCGCCTCCCTGGCCATGCTGGTGATGCCAAGAGCGACCTTGCGGTTCTTCAGGCAGGCGTCGAACTGCGCTTCCGTCATCCCCGCCAGCTTGGCGATCTTCAGCAGTTCCTCGCGCGGATTGCGCACCCAGGTTTCCTGGGTCTTCATCAGCATGTCGATGATGGGGAAGTATTTCTCCTTCGGCGCGCAGCGCGCGATCATGAACGCCGCCAGCGCCAGCTGATCGAGCGGAAACTCGCGATAGATGAAGCGCACCTTGCCGGTGTCCACGTATTCCTTCTTGATCACCGGCAGGTCGAGCTTGTGGAAGTTGGCGCAATGCGGGCAGGTGGCCGAGGCGTATTCGACGATGGTCACCGGCGCGTCCTTCGCCCCCATCACCATGTCGCCGATTTCCGGCTCCTTGTGCAGCAGCGCCGCGTTGACCCGCTCGCCTTCCTCTCTGGCGAGTGCCAGCCGAAGAGGCAGGGCGCTGATGACGCCGGTGGTGGCCAGCAGGGTAAGGGTCGCGCGTCTGTCAAGCATGCTCATGATGGCTCCTTTTCTAGTGCATTTGCATGGGCCGGCGCTACGCAGGCTGGGGATAGCGCCGCTTTTCCCCGTGATATCAGGGGGTTTTGCGAGTGTTGCCGGATTTGCCGGCGGCCACGGCCCGGGCCAGCCGGCGCAGTGATTCGCGCAACTGCGAATCGGCGATCCCGTCCGCCTTCTCCCGCAGCGCCGCCAGCCGGGCCGGATCGACGGGCCTGGCGGCGGGCGGTGGCGCGGCGGCGGGCGTCTCCAGCGGCGCCTGATGAACGCGCAGCCGATCCACCAGCCGGGTGCCGAAGGCGGTGTTGATGCGGCCGATCAGTTCATCGGCCATGTGCTGGGCCTGCAAGGCCCGCCCCGGCGCCACGCGCAGGGTCAGGATCGCGCCCTCCGCGCCTCGCGCCATGCCCAGCTTCTCCGGCCGGCACCAACCGGCCGCCGCGCCGGCGATGTGCGGCCATTCCCGCAACAGGGTCAGCCACATGCGCCGCCGCCGGCTCAGTCGCTGGCGGGTCACGTCGTCGAACACTCTGGCGAACGCTTTCATCGGGCCTCGTCCCGTTGGTATCCGTCGGCGGCGCCATGATACAACGGCGCGCACCGTGTGCACCTCAACAATATGTCATGATCGGGCCCGCCTGAACCGCCGCTGAACGAACGAAAGCCGCGCCATGAACTCCATCACCGCGCAATTGCTGGCCTGGTATGACGCCCACCGCCGCGATCTGCCGTGGCGGGCGCCGCCCGGGGCGCGGCCCGATCCGTATCATGTGTGGCTGTCGGAGATCATGTTGCAGCAGACCACCGTGGCCACGGTGCGCCGCCGGTTCCCGGCGTTCGTCGCCCGCTGGCCGGATGTTCGAGCGCTCGCCGCCACGCCGCTGGAAGAGGTGCTGGCCGCCTGGGCCGGGCTTGGCTATTACGCGCGGGCCCGCAACCTGCACGCCTGCGCGCGGGTGGTGGCGGAGCGGATGGGCGGCCGCTTTCCCGCCAGCGTGGAGGCATTGCGGCGCCTGCCCGGCATCGGCCCCTACACGGCGGCGGCCGTCGCTTCCATCGCCTTCGGCGTGCCGGTGGCGGCGCTCGACGCCAACCTGGAGCGGGTCATGGCCCGCCTGTTCGCCATCGACACGCCGTTGCCGGCCGGCAAGCGGGAGATTGCCGAAGCGGCGCGGGCGTTGATCCCCAAGGAGCGCCCCGGCGACTTCAATCAGGCCGCCATGGATCTGGGCGCCACGGTCTGCCGGGCCCGTAACCCGCAATGCGACGCCTGCCCGCTGAGGGCCCATTGCCTGGCGCATCGGCGCGGCATCGCCACAACGCTGCCACGCAAGGCGGCGAAGAAGCCGAAACCGGTG
>DRPD01000160.1 GCA_011374735.1 Thermopetrobacter sp. | reverse complement strand
TCGGCGCGGCAGATGGCGATCTTGCTGATCGTCTATCTGGAGCCGCCGCCACACACGGTGCGGCAGCTGGCGGCGCGCCTGAAGGTGACCAAGCCGGTGATCACCCGGGCGCTGAACAGCATGGGCCGCCACGACCTGTTGCAGCGCAAGCGCGATCCGGCCGACAGGCGCAACGTGCTCATTCAGCGCACCCTGGCCGGGGCTCTTTATCTCGACCGGCTGGCCGGTTATATCCGGCGGGCGGTTGACGACGTTTCGAGAGTTTCCTGACCCATGACGCAACACATCGTGATCGAACGGCCGGTAGCGCCGTTGCGGGAGGAACCGCGCGCCGATGCGCGGCTGGTCAGCCAGGCGCTGCGCGGCGAAACCGCGGACGTGCTGGAACAGGCCGACGGGCATTGGCGGGTGCGTCTGACCCATGACGGTTACGAGGGCTGGCTGCCGGAGGAGGCCGCCGGCGCGGCCCCGGATGCGGCACCCACCGATGTGGTGATGGTGCCGCAGACCCTGGTCTTTCCCGAACCGGACATCAAGGCGGCGCCGGCCACGCCGCTTTACATGGGCGCGCCGGTGCGGGTGATCGGGCGGGAAGACACTTTCGCCCAACTGGCCGGCGGCGGGTATGCCGTCGAAGCCCATCTGCTGGGCATCGGCGCCGCCCTGCCCGACGCGGCGGCGGTGGCGGAAACCTTCCTGCGCGCGCCCTATCTGTGGGGCGGGCGCACGGTGGCCGGCATCGACTGCTCCGGGCTGGTGCAGATGGCGCTGCGGATGGCCGGGCATGAGAACATCCCGCGCGATTCGGCCGATCAGGCGCACACCGTGGGCGAGGCGCGGCCGATCGATCCGAAGGGCTTGCAGCGGGGTGACCTGGTGTTCTGGGAGGGGCATGTGGGGATGATGGTGGACGACACCCGCCTGATTCACGCCAACGCCTATCACATGCAGGTGGTGATCGAACCGCTGCTGTTCGCCAGCGGCCGCATCACCGATGCCGGCGGCGGCATTCCCCTCGCCATCAGGCGGCCATAGCCCCATCTTCACATGACTTCCCGGCCTCCCCCGCGTCAGACCACGGCATTTCATGTGATTTTGCGAGTCCCTGCTGGCGCAGGATTCGCAAAATCGGGTTTTTATATCGCTCACGCTAATGGCCCTTCGGGCCATACGCTGCGCGGGCGCGGCCTGCGGCCGGGGCGCGGTCGCGCCCTTGTCGGCCTGAAAGCTCCTGCTTTCAGGCCTCCGCCGTCCCGCTCCCCCTCCCGACCACCCAGATTGTAGGCAAGGTGGTCGGGAGGGGGAACGGGACTACGTAGTGCCGTGCCGGGTGGAAAGGCGGCGTGGCGAGAGGCCGGGATCGTGGGGCGGTCATTCCGCTTCGCCGGCGGCCAGCCGGGCGCGCATGGGCGAGGCCGGATAGGTGCCGAGCATGGTCACGGAGGTGGTGAAGAAGTCCAGCTCCTCCAGGGCCAGCTTCACCGGCCGCTGCTCCGGGTGGCCTTCCACGTCGGCGTAGAACTGGGTGGCGTGGAAGCGCCCGCCCACCTGATAGGACTCCAGCCGCGTCATGTTGACCCCGTTGGTGGCAAAGCCGCCCAGCGCCTTGTATAGCGCCGCCGGCACATTGCGCACCCGGAACACGAAAGAGGTGATGACCGGCCCGTCGTCGGGCGATGTCGCCGCCGCTTCGCGGGCCATGATGAGAAAGCGGGTGGTGTTGTGGGCCTCGTCCTCGATGTCGCGGCGCAGGATGGTCAGGCCATAGATCTCCGCCGCCAGTTCCGAGGCGATGGCGGCCTGTCCGACATCGCCGCGCTCGGCCACCTCGCGCGCCGCGCCCGCCGTGTCGCCCTCCACCACGGCGCGCAGGCCCAGCTCGCGGATCACCCGGCGGCACTGGCCCAGGGCGTGGACATGGGAATGCACCGTGCGGATGGTGTCCAGCGTCGCGCCTTGCGGGGCCATCAGCTGGTGGCGGATGGGCAGAAAATGCTCGCCGACGATGAACAGGCCGGAATCGGGGATCAGATGGTGAATGTCGGCCACCCGCCCGGCCAGGGTGTTCTCCACCGGGATCATGGCGCGCTCGGCCCGGCCTTCATGCACGGCGGCGAACACCTCCTCGAAGGTGGGGCAGGCCAGCGGTTCCAGATCGGGGCAGGCCTCGCGGCAGGCGATGTGCGAGTTGGCACCCGGCTCTCCCTGAAAAGCGATCCGGCGCGGGTTGTCGGTCATCGTCGCTGGCCTCTCGACGTTGGGGCGTGGCGCGGCAAATTGCCCGCCTCTTATCATATTGCCCGGGCGTGGAGAACCATTTAAACGAGGGGCCAACGCTGCCTGCCGAACGGGCGGATTTCAACGGACACTGAAGCCGGAGGCTTGGAGAAGAATGATGCGCACCTTCGTCAATCTGGCCGCCGCCGTGGCCATCACCCTGGGGCTGATCTTCGTGGTCAGGGGGCTGGCCAGCTATATCTTCGACAAACCGGCCGTGCCGGTGCCGGCGGCGATGAAGCAGGAACCGCCGAAGAGCGCCGCCGCCAAGCCGGCCGGAAAACCGGCGGTGAAGCAAGCCGCCGCCAGCCAGCCGTCCGCACAGCCGGCGGCGAAACAAGCCGCCGCCACCCCGGCCGCGGCGGGGGCGGGCGATCCGGCGAAGGGCAAGAAGGTGTTCAACAAGTGCAAGGCCTGCCACTTCGCCGACAAGCCGAAGAACAAGGTGGGGCCGTCGCTGCTCGGCGTGGTGGGCCGCCCGGTGGCCGCCTTCGAGGGCTACAAGTATTCCGAGGCGATGAAGGCCAAGGCGGCGGACATCGGCACCTGGACGGAGGACAAGCTGAAAGCCTTCCTGGCGGCGCCGAAGAAGGTCGTGCCGGGAACCAAGATGGCCTTCGCCGGGCTGAAGAAGGAACAGGACATCGCCGATATCATCGCCTATCTGAAGTCGTTGCAGCAATAGGGGCGGAAAACCCCGCGCAATTTCACGCCGGCGGCCTTCCGCCGGCTTTTTCTTTCTGTATAGTATCGGCGGAAGCGATTTGCCGGAGACGCCCCGCATGATGCTCTCACGCCGCCAGTTGCTGCGCATTCTTTCCCTGCTGCCCGCCCTGCCCTCATGGCGCGTCATCGGCGGCGTGGCGCGGGCCGGAGAGGAGACCTGGCGGCACGGGCTGTCGCTGTTCGGCGCCCTGAAGTATCCGCCGGACTTCGCCCATTTCGACTACGTGAAGTCCGACGCGCCGAAGGGCGGGCGGGTGCGGCTGCACGCCATCGGCTCGTTCGACAGCCTCAATCCCCATTCCTTCAAGGGAGCGGCGGCCAGCGGCCTGGGGCTGGTGCACGACACGCTGCTGAAACCGGCGCTCGACGAACCGGCCTCCGAATACGGGCTGATCGCCGAGGCGGTGACCCATCCGGC
>DRPD01000159.1 GCA_011374735.1 Thermopetrobacter sp. | reverse complement strand
GACGGAGCGTCACGAAGGATATGAGGTGCAAAGGCTTGCAGCCTTTGCACCGATAGGGCGCGACCGCGCCCCGGCCGGTCAGGCCGCCCCCGCGGAGGCGCAAATTGCGCGGATGCGCAATTTGCTTGCCGTGAGCGACATAAAAGGTCAGCACCCCTGTCTTGACCATCCGCGCCGCCGGAGTCATCCTGATGCCGTCATCGCCGGGAGGTGATGGCAATCCCGGAAAGGAGGCTACGAAGATGACTCCGCCGACCAGTCCCGGGCCGCTCTTCCGAGCCGCGCCATCCCCGGCCGCGTGAGCGGCAAGAGCGGCGACATCCGAACCATCATGAAAGGCATCATGGGCGGTGACGCAACGTCTCACCGCGACATCGGATCAGCCCGATCGATCATTCGGGAAAACACCCGAAACAAGACAGGCCCCGGACGCGCTGAAAGAAGCCCCGGGGCCGTTTCATGCCCGCAGAAAATCAAGTGCCTGATGGTCTGTCCAGGGGCTTGGCCGCCGCAGCCACTGGCTGGCGATGGTGTGATACAGGGCGCGGAAATCGGTGGTATGCGCCAGGTCGCCATCCTGCAAGGCGGCGAGGGAAGGGGGGCGGCCATGCAAACCGCCTTTGACTTGCCCGCCCAGGGCCAAATGCGCCGCCGCCGTGCCGTGATCGGTGCCGCCGCCAGCGTTCTCCGCCGCCCGCCGCCCGAATTCCGAATAGGTCACCACGAGCACCTCGTCCCAGACGTTCAGCCGCAGCAGGGTTTCACGGAACGCCGCCAGCGCCACCGCCAGCTGATGCAGCAGCTGGCGATGCCTGTTCGGTTGCTTGACATGGGTATCGAAGCTGCCATGCGCCACTTTGAATACCGGCACGTCCAGCCCGCTGGCGATCACCCGCGCCACCGTCTGCAACCGCCGGCCAAGGCGCGATTTCGGGAATGCCACGTCGGGCAGGCGGGGGTCGGACAGCTTCCTGGCCAGTTGCCGGGCGTTGGCCTGAATGCGGTTGCGCACCGCCAGCACATGGGCCAGCGCCGGGTTGGCCGTATGCGCCGCCACCGCCTGGATGCGCCGGCTCATGCGCAGGAATTCCCGCAAGCCCTGCATCTGCAACACGTTCAACCGGCCGCCGCCCAGCGGCCCGGCGTCGCCGCCGATGCTGATGCCCTGCAGACGGTGCCGCGCCGGCAGCACGCGGGTCAGCCAGCCCTTGTCGAGATATTCCTCCGGGTCGGAGGCCGTTTCCCAGATCTCGATGGAGCGGAAATGCGAGCG
This sequence comes from Thermopetrobacter sp., assembly GCA_011374735.1. Classification (GTDB taxonomy): domain Bacteria; phylum Pseudomonadota; class Alphaproteobacteria; order Rhizobiales; family Aestuariivirgaceae; genus Thermopetrobacter. The sequence goes on along the minus strand of DRPD01000159.1, from coordinate 8,472 downwards.
GTTCGGGTGCGGATAGCCCAGCCCCATGATCCATGCCATCTCCCCGCCCCGCCAGGCCGGCAGCAGGGGTTCGAGCGCCGGATGCAGCCCGAATCCGTCATCCAGTTTCAGCACCTTGCTTTCGGGAATGGACAGCTTCGGGCGCAGGGCGTAATAGGCCGGGTCGCCGTGCGGGATCAGGGTGTTCAGCCCGTCATTGCCGCCCTTCAGCTCCAGCAATACGAGAATGCGCCGTTCGCGCCCCGCCGCCAGCGGCCGCGCCGGGGCCAGCCCCAGCGCCGGCAGGCTGGCCAGAAGCCGCAACAGTTGGCGTCGGTCAAGTCGTGTCATGGCCGTCTCCTCACTTCACCTGATAGGCCGGATCGCGCAACAGCCCGCGCAGATCGGCCAGCTTGCGCCGCCGCCGCGTGGCGATGACCGGGGCGGTGGCCAGCAGCCAGTCGTGCCATTGCGCTTGCGGCAGGGCGGGCAGGGTGATGCGCGGCGTCGTCATCCGCCTGGTTCCATCGCGCATCGTGCGGTTGGCCTGCTGGCGCGGTGCCGCCATGCCGCGCAGCAGGCGGTTGATGATCGCCTCGCGGCGCAACAGCAGCGCGTCGTCGATCCATGCCCCGCCGCCCGGCCAGCCTTTGACGTTGGGCGGCGCGTAGAGTTCCTGACCCAGCCGTTTCAGCCCCCGCGCCAGCAGCCGCGGCGGCACGTCGTCTTCCGGCTGAAGGGTGCGCAGGGTGCCGATCAGCAGATCGACCGGCGACTTGATGAGCGCGCCGGAGTGCCGCGCATCCCAGAACGCATCGCTCATCAGCACGGCGCGCACCAGCGCGGCGATGTCATACCCGCTGTCGCGGAATACGGCCGCCCAGCTCCTGATGACCGTCTTGTCCCGCGGGGCGAGGCTGATGAACTCCCGCCACATCTTCTCGGCGATCAGCTCCGCCGTGCGCGGCTGCTTGAGCAGAATGGCGAAGATGTCCGCCGCGCCGAAGTTCCCTTCATGACCCAGCACCCGCTTGCGCCCCGCATCATGCAGCCGGCGGCGAAACACCACATCGCCGCGCCGCATGCGCACCCGCCAGCCGGTGAAGGCGCGCGCCACCTCCTTGATGTCGCGCTCCGTGTAGTGGCCTTCGCCGAGGGTGAACAGCTCCATCAGTTCGCGGGCGAAATTCTCGTTGGGCTGGCGCCTGTTGTTGCGCTGGCCGTCCAGATAGATGAGCATCGCCGCGCTGAGGCCGCTTTCGTGCAACAGACGGCCGAAGTTGCCCAGCGCATGGCGGCGCACGATGGCGTCATGATCGAACATGAAGCGGGCGATGCGCACTTTCTTGATCGAGGTGACGAAATGGTTGTGCCAGAACCACGTCATGCGCTCATTGAGCCCCGCCGGGTCGTGCAACAAGGCCGCCGCCCCCCAGGCTTGCAGCACGTTGCGTTCGCGTTTGTAATCCTGCGCCGCCAGATTGCGTTGGCCGCTCTTGCGCCACTGACGGCGGCGCATGAATACCGCCGCCGGCTCGCCCAACAGCGGCGGCGCCGGCGGCACAGGCCGCTGCGCCAGCAGGAAATCCACCGCTTCCGCGCGCGACGATCCGGCCAGATGCCGCACCAGTTCGAGTGGCGCTCCGATGCCGGCCCGCGTGGCCAGGTGCCGGGCGTCTTTCAGCCCCATCATGGTCGACACGTTCCTCATGGCCAGACCCCTTTGCCTGACATCATGCTCCGCCAATGCGGCCGTGTTGCGTAATAAAAGCGCGGGCGCGCATGTGGCCTTGTGTCATGTCATACGAATGACGCCCGGCCATTCCGTCGCGAGCAGGGAAAAATCACCGCCGGCGGGGCTTGCGGCGCGGCGGGGATTTGCCGCGCCGCGCGCCCTTGCCGCCCTTGGCGCGCTTCATCGTCTTGCCCGAAGAGAGCAGGGTGAAGCGCAGGCCCCCGGCCACCGGCGCGGCTTCCTCCAGCCTGACCTCCACCGCGTCGCCCAGCTGGAAGCTTTCGCCGCTGCGCTGGCCGATCAGGGCGTGGCGCGCCTCGTCCAGCTCGTAATAATCCCGGCCCAGGGAGGAGATGGGGATGAAGCCGTCCGCGCCGGTTTCGAGGAGCGCCACGAACAGCCCGGCCCGGGTCACCCCGGTGATGCGCGCCGCGAACGTCGCGCCCACCTGTTCCGACAGGTGCGCCGCCATCATCCGGTCCACCGTGTCGCGCTCCGCCGCCATGGAGCGCCGTTCCGATTCGGAGATCATCTCCGCCGTCTCTTCCATGCGCTTGATGTCCTCATCCGACAGCCCGCCGTCGCCCAGCCCCAGCGCCGCCACCAGCGCCCGGTGCACGATGGTGTCCGCATAGCGGCGGATGGGCGAAGTGAAATGGGCGTAGCGGCGCAGGTTCAGCCCGAAATGGCCCAGGTTTTCGGTGGAATAGACGGCCTGCGACTGGGTGCGCAGCACCACCTGATTGACCACGTGTTCGAACTCCGTGCCCTTCGCCCGGGCCAGAATGCGGTTGAAATGCATCGGCTTCATCACCTGGCCGACCGGCGCGGACAGGCCGATAGTGCGCAGGAAATCGGCCAGCGCCGCGATCTTCTCCGCCGCCGGCGCGTCGTGCACCCGGTAGATGAACGGCGTGCCCTTTGTCTCCAGCGTCTCGGCGGCGCACACGTTGGCCTGAATCATCATCTCCTCGATCAGCTTGTGGGCCGCCAGCCGTTCCGGCGACACCACGCGCTCGATCAGCCCGGTGGCGTCGAGAATGAGCTTGCGCTCCGGGATGTCCAGCTCCAGCGGCCCGCGTTTGGCCCGCGCCTCCATCAGCGCGTCATGGGCCGCCCACAGGGGCTTCAGCACCGCCTCCAGCAGCGGCTCCGTCTGCTCGTCGGCCCGGCCGTCGATGGCCGCCTGCGCCTGCTCGTAGGAGAGGAACGCGGCGGAGCGCATCACCACCCGCGCGAAGCGATGGCGGATTTTGCGGCCATGCTGGTCGAAGGTCATGAAGCAGGCCAGCGCCGGGCGGTCTTCGCCCTGTTTCAGCGAGCACAGGTCGGTGGACAGCCGTTCGGGCAGCATGTTGACCACCCGGTCGGGAAAGTAGGTGGAATTGCCGCGCCGCCGCGCTTCCGCGTCGATGGCTGAACCGGGGCGGACGTAGAACGCCACGTCGGCGATGGCCACGATCACCTGAAAGCCGCCGGGGTTCTTCGGATCGTCATCGGGCGCCGCCCACACCGCGTCGTCGTGATCGCGCGCGTCCGGCGGATCGATGGTGATGAGCGGCAGATGGCGGATGTCCTCGCGCCCCTGTTGCGTCCATCGCGGCAGGTTTTCGGCCTCGTTCAGCACCGCGTCGGGGAAGGTGTCGCGGATGCCCTGTTCGTGAATGGCGATCAGCGAGATGTTGCGCGGATCGTCCACGTCGCCCAGCCGTTCGGTCACCTTCGCCGTGCTCTGGCGGTGGCGCTGGCGGCGGATTTCGGCCCTGACCAGCTCGCCGTCCCGCGCCCCGCCGTCCATGCCGGCCGGCACCGTGATGACGCCGCGCGCCTTCTTCTCGACGGGTTCGAGCCACCCCGCATTCATTGATCGAACATGCGTGCGCATGTTCGATGTCGCGCCGGCCCGTTCCCCCTCCCGGCCTCCCAAATTGTCGGGGGAAAGGCCGGCAGGGGGAGCGGGCCGCGTATCCTTCCTGAATACGCCCAGGATTTCCGCCGCCCGCTTGTCGAGGCGGCGCATCACCGTGGCGTCGTAAGGGCAGGGGCTGTCCTTGCGAGGCTTGCGGATGCGCGCCAGCACCCTCTCGCCCGCACCCGGCAACCGCGCCGGGCGGCCCGGTTTGGCGGCGCGTTCCAGAATGCGCACGCAAGGGGCGGGGCCCTGCATCTCCTCGTCCCACACCGACGGCCGGGCGATCAGCTCGCCTTCATCGTCCGGCCCGATCACGTCCAGCACCGTCACCGGCGGCAACGCGCCCGCTTGCGTCATGCGCTTGCGCCCGCCGTCCAGCAGACCCTTGTTCTTCATGTCGTTCAGCAGGCGCTTCAGGGCGATGCGGTCGTCGCCGCGGATGTTGAAGGCCCGCGCGATCTCGCGCTTGCCCACCTTGTGGCCCGCGTCGCGGAGGTAGTCGAGAATGTCCTGTTCGGAAGGAAGTCGGGAAGGGGTCTTGCCGGATTTGGCCACGTCAGGCCTCGTCATTTTCGTTTTCACGTATGTTCTTTCTGTTTCTATATTTTCAAATCAATGACTTTGCCTCCGCGTATGTGGCCCGGATCGTCCACCATTACAAGGGGCGGCGTGAAAGCGGTGTTGCTTGCTGCCGGCGCCGCGGCCACGCGGCAGGGGCTCAGCCCGCCTTGCGCCCGCGCTTGCCGCCTTTCCGGGCCTGTTTGGCGGCGATCAGCTCCACCGCCTGTTGCGGCGTGACGTCTTCCGGCGCGATGTCCTTCGGCAGGGTGGCGTTGATCCGCCCCCACTTCACGTAAGGCCCGTAGCGGCCATCGAGCACCTGCATGGCGCCGCCTTCGGGGTGCTCGCCCAGCTCTTTCAGCACCTGGCGCGTGCCGCGCTGTTCCTTCCGCGCCAGCAGATCGACGGCCCGGTTGATGCCGATGGTGAACAGCTCGTCGGCCGACTTCAGATTGGCGTAGGTGCGCCGGTGCTGCACATAGGGGCCATAGCGGCCGATACCGGCCAGCACCGGCTCGCCGGTTTCCGGGTGTTTGCCGATCTCGCGCGGCAGGGCCAGCAGCTTCAGGGCGTAATCGAGATCGACACTGGCCGGATCGACCCCCTTGGGGATGGAGGCGCGTTTGGGTTTCTCCCCGCCCTTCACCGCCTCGCCCAGCTGCACATAGGGGCCGAAGCGCCCGCTGCGGCGATACACCGGCAGGCCGGTGTCCGGATCTTCCCCCAGCAGCACGTCGTCCTGACTTTCGGCCTCTGGCGCTTCCGCCTTGCCATTGCCGGTCAGCTGGCGGGTGTAATTGCAGTCGGGATAGTTGGAGCAGCCGATGAACGCGCCGAATTTGCCCACCTTAAGCGACAGCGTGCCCTCCTTGCATTGCGGGCAGGCGCGATCCGGCTGGCCGTCCGCGCCCCTGGGGAAGATCTGCGGCCCCAGGATGTCGTTGAGCGCCTCGAGCACATCGGAGACGCGCAGGCCTTCGGTTTTCTCCACCGTCGCCTTGAACTCCACCCAGAAGTCCCGCAACAGCCGCTTCCAGTCCTCCTCGCCGGCCGCGATGCGGTCCAGCTTCTCCTCCAGCGCCGCCGTGAAGTCGTATTCCACATAGCGCGGAAAGAAGCTCTCCAGAAACGCCGTCACCAGCCGCCCGCGCCCCTCCGGCACCAGCCGCTTCTTCTCCATGCGCACGTATTCGCGATCGCGCAGGGTGGTCAGAATGGCGGTGTAGGTGGACGGCCGGCCGATGCCCAGCTCCTCCAGCTTGCGGATCAATGAGGCCTCCGTGTAGCGCGGCGGCGGCTCCGTGAAGTGCTGCCTGGCCTCGATCTTCTGAGCCGTCACCGTCTCGCCCTCGGCCAGCGGCGGCAGGCGCCTGGCGTCCTCCTCGTCCTCCTTGTCGTCCACCCCCTCGCGGTAGAGCGTCAGGAAGCCGTCGAAGCGCAACACCTGCCCGGTGGCCCGCAAGGCGTAGTCCTTTCCGTCCGCGCCCGTGGCGGCGATGTCGGCCGTGGTGCGCTCAAAGCGGGCGGAAGACATCTGCGCGGCGATGGCCCGCTTCCAGATCAGCTCATACAGCGCCGCCTCCTCCTTCGAGAGGTATTGGCGCACCTCCTCCGGGTGGCGGGTGGCGTCGGTGGGGCGGATGGCCTCGTGCGCCTCCTGCGCCGCCTTCGCCTTCGTCTTGTAGGCGCGCGGCTTCTCCGGCAGCCAGGCGTCGCCGAAGCGCCTGGCGATCACCTCGCGCGCCTGGGCGATGCCCTCCGGCGCCACGGTCACCGCGTCGGTGCGCATGTAGGTGATGAGCCCCACCGTCTCGCCGCCGATGTCCACGCCCTCATAGAGCTTCTGCGCCACCTGCATGGTCTGGCGCGACGTGAAGCCCAGCTTGCGCGACGCCTCCTGCTCCAAGGTGGAGGTGGTGAACGGCGGCGCCGGGTGGCGCTGCTGCGGCTTCGATTCCACCTTGCGGACGCTGAAGGCGGCATCCCGCAGTGCTGTTTCAATGGCCTTCGCCTGCTCCTCGTTGGCGATGTCCAGCTTCTTCAGCTTCCGCCCGTCGATCTCCGCCACTTTCGCCGTGAAGGCGTCGCCGGCGGCATTTTTCAAGGCCGCCTCGATGCTCCAGTATTCCTGCGGCGTGAACGATTCGATCTCGTTTTCGCGCTGCGCCACCAATCCCAGCGCCACCGACTGCACGCGCCCCGCCGAACGCGCGCCGGGCAGCTTGCGCCACAGCACCGGCGAGAGGGTGAAGCCGACCAGATAGTCCAGCGCCCGGCGCGCCAGATAAGCCTCCACCAGCCGCCGGTCGATGTCGCGCGGTTCCTCCATGGCGGCGCGCACCGCGGCCGGGGTGACGGCATTGAACACCACGCGCGCCACCTCCTTGTCCTTCAGCGCGCCCTTCTTCTTCAGCACTTCCAGCACGTGCCAGGAGATGGCCTCGCCCTCGCGATCCGGGTCGGTGGCGAGAATCAGTTCATCGGCGTCCTTCAGCGCCCTGGCGATGTCGTTGAGGCGCTTGGCCGATTTGGCGTCCACCTGCCATTTCATGGCGAAGTCGCGATCGGGATCGACCGAGCCGTCCTTGGCCGGCAGATCGCGCACGTGGCCATAGGAGGCCAGCACCCGGTAGCCCCGGCCCAGATATTTGTTGATGGTTTTCGCCTTGGCCGGCGATTCGACGATGACCAGCGCGTTCATGAATGGTGACCTCAAAGCGGCTTGAGCAGGCCCATGACATATAGAGCGCCATGCCGTTCGGCAACCCCGCCGTTCAGGGCATGCCATTCCGGCCCTTGGGGCGCGGGGCTTTGCGCCGGCCGCGCGAACAGGCTATCAGGAGTCGCCGACGCAATGATTCCCCTAAGGAGTGTAAGACGCCATGACGGATCCGATCGAGACGGTGGCCAACCTGGTGCCGATGGTGGTCGAGCAGACGGCGCGCGGCGAGCGCGCCTATGACATCTACTCGCGCCTGCTGAAGGAGCGCATCATCTTCATCACCGGGCCGATCGAGGATCACATGTCCACCCTCATCGTCGCCCAGCTGCTGTTCCTGGAGGCCGAGAACCCGAAGAAGGAGATCGCCATGTACATCAACTCGCCCGGCGGCGTGGTCACGTCGGGGCTGGCGATCTACGACACCATGCAGTTCATCAAGCCGCCGGTGTCCACCACGGTGATCGGCCAGGCGGCCTCCATGGGCTCGCTGCTGCTGGCGGCCGGCGAGAAGGGCATGCGCTACGCCCTGCCGCACGCGCGGGTGATGGTGCACCAGCCCTCCGGCGGCTTTCAGGGCCAGGCGTCGGACATCGAGCGCCATGCGAAGGAGATCATCGACCTGCGCGCCCGGCTCAACCAGATCTACGTGAAGCACACCGGCCAGAAGCTGAAGGCCATCGAGGACGCGCTGGATCGCGACACCTTCCTCACCGCGGAAGCGGCGAAGGACTTCGGGCTGGTCGACGAGGTGATCGAGAAACGCTGAGCCGGCGCTCTTCCGGGGGGCGAAACGGCGGCGTGCCAGACCCGCCGGGCTGTGCCAGAAAAGGAACGCCGGACAAGGAATGGTTAACCATCCCGGGCGCATGATGTCCGCGAGGGGCCATGAGAGGGTGGACAAGGATTCCAAAGGCGGGCTTGAACCGGCAACCACACCGGCCTAGTTTGGGGCCTGCGAAAGAGGGGCGGGGTCCGATGCGGCCGGTGAACTGGAGCAAACGGCAGGAGTTCTCATGAGCAAGGAAACCGGCAAGGACGGCAAGAACACCCTGTATTGTTCGTTCTGCGGCAAGAGCCAGCACGAGGTGCGCAAGCTGATCGCCGGCCCGACGGTGTTCATCTGCGATGAATGCGTCGAGCTGTGCATGGACATCATCCGCGAGGAGAACAAGGCGGCGCTGGTCAAGTCGGCCGACGGCGTGCCGACCCCGCAGGAGATCTACGAGTTCCTCAACGAATACGTCATCGGCCAGGATCACGCCAAGCGCATCCTCGCCGTCGCCGTGCACAACCACTACAAGCGCTTAAAGCATGCGTCGGGCAACGACGAGGTGGAGCTGGCCAAGTCCAACATCCTGCTGGTCGGGCCCACTGGCTGCGGCAAGACGCTGCTGGCCCAGACCCTGGCCCGGGTGCTCGACGTGCCCTTCACCATGGCCGACGCCACCACGCTCACCGAGGCCGGCTATGTGGGCGAGGACGTGGAGAACATCATCCTGAAGCTGTTGCAGGCCGCCGACTACAATGTCGAGAAGGCCCAGCGCGGCATCGTCTATATCGACG
>DRPD01000158.1 GCA_011374735.1 Thermopetrobacter sp. | reverse complement strand
GACGCCTCGCAAGGGGGGGCTTGCCCGCCGCTTTCATGAAGCGCCTGAGAATGTGACGACAGGGAGCCGCGTCATGCCGCCGGGGCCGGACGATCCGCCGCAAGGGAGCTTCGCCGTCATCTTCATCTCGAAGCTGAAGGCGGAGGCGCCGGGCTATGAGCAAACGGCGCGGCGCATGGTGGAGCTGGTGGAGAGCATGCCCGGCTTCCTGGGCCTGGAAAGCTGGCGCGACGCGGACGGCCGGGGCGTGACCATCAGCTACTGGCGCGATGAAAACGCCATCGCCGGCTGGCGCGATCATCCCGAGCACGCCGAGGCCCGCCGGCGCGGCGATGAACAGTGGTATGACGACTGGCGCATTCAGGTGTGCCGCATCGAGCGAGCCGTCCGCAAGAGCTGATCCCTGTTCAAAGCGATTCAACTCCCACCGCCAAGTACCCTGTTTCTCAAGGCATTTTTCATCAAACGCCGGCGCCTTGCCGCAACCTCCCCTTTACCATCCCTTCATACGTCCCCTTAAGCCTTTTGGCCTAGGCTCGCCGCATCAGGGAAGCCATCAGGGAGGCCGCGAGGGGCCGCAGCCATGTCGTCCGACGTTCTCAACAGCCGCATCGCCCGCTTCGTGCAGGGCCGGCCCGCCTTCACGCCGCCCGCCCCCGCCGCGCCGCCAGACGAAGACACCGGCAAGGCCAAACGCGCCCCGGACGGCATCGCCCGCCTGCTGGGCGTGACGGCGGCGGACTGGGAAGACGGCCTGCTGAAGATGTTCGTGCGCAACCAGCTGCGGGTGGCCACCGTGCTGCCGCTGCTGGCGCTGCTGTTCACCGTCGCCGGCTCCGCCTGGACCAACCCGCACCTGCTGTTCGTGTGGCTGATCGCGGTGCTGCTGGCCCAGGGGCTGCAACTGTTCATCTGCCGGGCCCATGAAACCGGCCGCGCCCTCACCCGGCGGCATGAGGAATGGATCGGCCTGCTGGCGGCCAGCGAGTTGCTGCTGGCCGCCGCCTGGGCCATGCCGCTGTTCCTGTTCTGGCTGCCGGGCAACGCGCCGCAGCACATGTTCATCGTCGCGGTGCTGATGGCGGTGGCGGCAATGCGGGTGATGATCGCCGCCAGCTTCGTGCCCATCGTGCTGGCCGGCAGCGCCACCCTGACCATGGCGGTGGTGCTGCGCAACCTGGCCGAAGCGGATCAGCTGCACGTCCTGCTGGCCGCCATCGCCCTGGTGGTCGGCGCCTTCTTCATCGTGCTGTCGCGCCACCTGCAACGCACGGCGCGCGACATGCTGGTCTACAAGAACCATCGCGAACGGCTGATCCGTGAACTGGAGCGCCAGCGCGACGAGGCGGAAGAGGCGCACCGCCGCGCCCAGGCGGCCTCGGAAGCCAAGAGCCGCTTTCTGGCCACCATGAGCCACGAGCTGCGCACGCCGCTCAATGCCGTGCTGGGCTTTTCGGAAATCATCGCCGATGAGATGCTGGGGCCGCTGGGGCAGCCGAAATACGGCGAATACGCCCGCGACATCCACCACTCCGGCCAATACCTGCTGGCCCTGATCGAGGACATTCTCGACATCTCGCGCATCGAGGCGGGCGAGGCGCAACTGCGCATGGAAGAGGTGGACATCGGCGGCGAAGCCGAACGGGCCCTGAAGCTGGCCGAACACAGAGCCCGCGACAAGCAAATCGAGATCATCGCCGATGAATGCGCGCCCGGCGTGCTGGCGCTGGCCGACAGCCGCGCGGTGCGCCAGATCTGGCTGAACCTCATGGTCAACGCCATCAAGTTCACCGAACCCGGCGGGCGCGTCTCGCTGCATGTCACGAAGCTGGACGACGGCGGCGTGGAAATGGCGGTGGCCGATACCGGCTGCGGCATTGCGGCGGACGAACTGGCCACCATCACCAGCGCCTTCACGCGCGGCAGGCAGGCGCGCGAAAAGGCCATCGACGGGGCCGGGCTGGGGCTGGCCATCGTCGCCGGGCTGGCCCGCCACATGGAGGCGGCGCTGGACATCGAATCGGTGCCGGGCGAAGGCACCATCGTCAGCGTCACCTTCCCGCCGCAGCGGGTGCTGACGCGCATGGCGGCGCCTCAGGACACGGCGGACATCGACGCCGCCAGCGCCACCCAGAAACGCCTCATCGCGCTCACCGCCTGAGGCGGCCGGCCCGAATGACCATCACCGTGATGACGCGGACGCCACAAACGCGCCGGCCAAATCTTGCCGGCCATCACTCACAACCCCTCAGCCAGACGTCGGTCAGCGATAACGGCTTGCACACACCGCGGGCCAGTCTGGCGATTCGCCGCACGCGCGTCTTCAAGGCGTTGTCCGGCATGGACAGCCTCAGCTTGCCCGGCGCGATGAGAACCGCGACAAGCGCATAGAACTCTTCATCGGCAAGCTTCCCGACCGGCTTGTTGAAGAACACCTCGCTCGCCTTGTGAAACCCCGTCACCCACCCTTGCGCGCTGTTGCCCATTTCAGCGGTGCGCAGGAAAAGGGCGATCAGTTGATCCTTGCTCAATTCCCGGCTCAATCCCAGCGCAAACCCCGTTTGCCGTATCTTGCCGATTCCCGGCCTGAAATGATCGAACGCCAGCCGTTTGGCCACGGATTGCGCCAGCGTGGTCAGACCGGCCCCCGGGGTGGCGAGATCAATGCCCGAATGCCGGTGAAAACCCGGATCCTGCACCAGAAGAAGAACGCGCAGCCTTTCCTCCCCCAGACTATCCGGGCCACGCCCGGCGGCGATCAACGCATCGGCCCTCGCACGCAGCTCCTCTCCGCGTTTTATGACATCAAGATATCCCTTGGCGCCGTATCCGAAGATGGAAAGTGTCGCCACAACAATAACCACGCCCAAGATCTTGATGAATCTTTTCATTACCTATATATTCCAATCAATATTGGTAATATTCACATATATACTTCACATCACATGCCCTGTGGGCCGTTCACGCGCCGATGAGATGGGCCACCACCTGCCGTTCATGCGGGCGGCGGCGGTGCTCGAACAGAAACACGCCCTGCCAGGTGCCAAGCACGGGCCGCCCGCCATCGACGGGAATCGACAGCGACACATCGGTCAACGCACTTCTGATATGGGCCGGCATGTCGTCCGGGCCTTCCATCACATGGCGATACCAGGGCTCGCCCTCGCGCACCAGGCGGCGGAAGAACTCCGCCAGATCGCGCATCACGTCCGGATCGGCGTTCTCCTGTATGGTCAGGGACGCCGACGTATGCCGGCAATACAAGGTCAACAGCCCCTCCCCGATGCCGCTTGCGGCCACGAAACGGGCCACCTCGGCGGTGAACTCATACAACCCCGGCCCGCGCGTCGCGATCCGCAGCACCGCCTGGGTCTGCCGCATTACCCCTTCACTCATGGTTGACGATCGCTGAATCCGATCCATCGAATTGTCCCCCGCACCTTATCGGAACCGCAAATTCTCCGCGTTACGCTGATGCGGAAGAAAATGACACGCAATCGGGGCGTTGAGCAATGCATCGGCAGCGGCGCATCATCATCGGCGGTTTTCTGGCCCTGGCCCTCGCGGCCGGCGCGCCGGCGACGCTGGCCGCCG
>DRPD01000157.1 GCA_011374735.1 Thermopetrobacter sp. | reverse complement strand
GGCCTGCGGGCCGCTCATGGCGGCGGAGCCGGCGGCCACGGTGCGCGGCGTGTTGCAGCCATTGCGGGAGGCCCGCCTGTCGGTGGACTTTTCGCAACCGATCAGCAAGCTGCCGCTGAAGGAGGGGGAGGCGTTTCGCAAGGGACAGGTGCTGGTGGCGTTCGATTGCGCCCGCTTCGCGGCCGAACTGAAGGCGCAACGGGCGGCGTGGCAGGCGCGGCAGCTGGAGCTGGCCGGCAAGCGGCGGCTGTTGCGGCATCAGGCGGCCGGGCGCTTCGACGTCTCCATCGCCCGCGCCAAGGCGCAGGAGGCGGCGGCCCGGGTGGCGGTGGTGAAGAGCCGGCTGGCCAAGTGCACCTTGCGGGCGCCGTGGGACGGCGTGGTGGCGGAACGCCTCGTGAAACCCCACGAGACGCCGCAGGCCGGCGCGCCGCTGCTGGCCATCGTGGCGTCCGGCGGGGTGGAGGTGGAGATGATCGCGCCGGCGAAATGGCTCGCTTGGGTGCGCCCGGGCTTTCCCTTCAGCTTCCGGGTGGACGAGACGGGGCAGATGCTGAAGGGCGTCGTGACGCGCGTCGGCGCGGTGGTGGACAAGGTGTCGCAAACGGTGCGCCTGCACGGCCTGGTGCGCGATGTGCCGAACGGGGTGCGGCCCGGCATGGGCGGCACGGCGACCTTCGAACGGGACGCCAGACTGGCGGCCGGTGAGGAGGGCGGGTCGTGAACATGGCCTTTTCCGCCCCGCGACCGGCGAGGCCCTCTCAGGAAGAGCGGCGGCGCGATGGCGGCCGGCTGGAGCGGCTGCTGCTGCTGGAGGCGGACATCCGGGCCTGCCCCGATCTGCCGAGCCTGGAGCTGTTCGCGGTCAACGACACCCGCGCCATGCTCAACTTCGATCAGGCGGTGCTGTTCCGCCTCGACCGGCGCGGCAGGGCGGTGGCGAAGGCGGCCTCCGGGGTGGTGGCGGTGGAGAAGAACGCGCCGCTGATCCGCGCCCTGAACCGGCTGGGCGGCTGGCTGGCGGGGCGCACGGAGGATGACGCCGAGGCGCGACGCCTGACGCGGGCCGATCTGCCCGAAGAATTGCGCGACGACCCGGTGCTGGCCCAGTGGCCGCATGACGCCTTTCTGTGGCTGCCGTTGCGGGATCGGCAAGGCGGGATGTTCGGCGCGCTGCTATTGGCGCGGCGCGAACCGTGGGAGGCGGCGGAAGAGGTGGTGGGGGCGCGCGTCGCGGGCACCCTGGCGCATGCCATGCTGGCCTTCGCGCCGCCGTCGCTGCTGCGCAAGTTCGCGCCGCCGCGCTGGCTGCTGCTGGGCCTGCCCATCGTGGTGGCGCTGCTGATGCTGATCCCGGTGCCGATGTCGGCCATCGCCCCGGCGGAGGTGGTGGCGGCCGATCCGGTGATCGTCGCCGCGCCCATGGAGGGGGTGATCGCCGAAATGAAGGTGCGGCCCAACGAACGGGTGCGGGCCGGGCAGGTGCTGTTCGTCTATGACGCGCGCGATCTGAAGGCGCAAGGGGCGGTGGCGCGCCGCGAGCTGGCGGTGGCGCAAAGCCGGCTGGACACCCTGCGCAAGGCGGCGTTCAGCGATCCGGAGGCGCGCCGCAAGCTGGCCGAGGCGCAAGCGGAGCTGGAGCTGGCGCGGGCCGAACTGGAGCGCATCGAGACGCGGCTGAAGGATGTGCAAGTGCGCGCGCCGATGGACGGGGTGGCGGTGTTCGCCGATGTCGCCGACTGGGTGCGCCGGCCGGTGAAGACCGGCGAGAAGGTGCTGGAGGTGGCCGATCCGCAACGGGTGCGGTTGCGCATCGACGTGGCGGTGGCCGACGCCATGGCGCTTCAGCCCGATGCGACCGTGCGGCTGTTTCTCGACGCCGATCCGCTCAACGTGCTGCACGCGCGGGTGCGCGCCATCAGCTATCAGGCCCGCGAGGTGGCCGGCGGCATGCTGGCCTACCGGGTGATGGCGGATTTCACCGATACGGGTGAGCGCCGCGGCCTGTTGCGCATGGGGCTTAAGGGCTCCGCCCAGGTGCAGGGGGAGACGGTGGCGCTGGGGTTCTATCTGTTCCGCCGGCCGATCGCGGCGTTGCGCCAGTTCACGGGGCTTTAGGCCATGCAACCCGCCGGCGCGCCTCCGGTTGACGACGATCCGCTGCCGCCGTTGCGCGCCGAGCTGAGGATCATGCCGGCGGCCGACGACGCGGCGCGCCAGCCGGGCTATCTGATCCACGATCCGGTGCGCAACCGCTATTTCCGCATCAGCGCGCTGGCGGCGAAGGTGCTGGGCCACTGGGCGGCGGGCGGTGTCGGGGCGTTGCGGCGGCGGCTGGCGGCGAAAGAGGGGCTGCATGTGCGGGGCGAGGACATCGCCGGGCTGATCCGTTTCCTGCGGGCCAATCATCTGACGGCCAGCGACAGCGCCCCGTTGCGGGCCTTGCAACGGCGCATGGAGCGTTCGCCATTGAAGAAGGCGCTGCATGGCTACCTGTTCTTCCGGGTGCCGCTGGTGCGGCCGCAGCGGTTTCTGGAAGCGGCCTACCCGTATGTGCGCTGGCTGGGCACGAAGGCGGGGCTGATCCCGCTGATCCTCGTCTCCCTGCTGGGCGTGTTCATGACCATGCGCCAGTGGGATGCGTTCGCGCACACCTTCTTCGGGTTCGTGAACCTGCAGGGCCTGATGCTGTTCGGCCTGACGCTGATGGTGGTCAAGGTGGGCCACGAGCTGGGCCATGCCTTCATCGCGCTGCGCCATGGCTGCCGCGTTCCGAGCATGGGGGTGGCGTTCATGGTGATGGTGCCGATGTTCTATACCGACGTGACCGACGCGTGGCGGGTGAGAAGCCGGCGCGGGCGGCTGCTGATCGGCATGGGCGGGATGCTGGTGGAGCTGGGGCTGGCCGGGCTGGCGCTGTTCGCCTGGGCGTTCCTGCCCGACGGGGCGTGGCGCACCGCCGCCTTCTTCGTGGCCACCACCAGCCTGCTGACGACGCTGCTGATCAACGCCAGCCCGTTCATGCGCTTCGACGGCTATCACATCCTGGCCGACGCGCTTCGCATGCACAATCTGCAACCCAGAGCCTTCGCGCTGGCGCTGTGGAAGCTCAAGCGATGGCTGTTCGCGGTGGACGAACCGCCGCCGGAGGCATTCCGCCCGCGCCTTGAACGGTTCCTGATCGCCTACGCCTTCGCCACCTGGATCTACCGGCTGGCGCTGTTCCTGGGCATCGCGTTGATCGTCTATCACGCCTTTCCGAAGGTGGTGGGCATCTTTCTGGCGGCGGTGGAGATCATCTGGTTCATCCTGCTGCCGGTGTGGCGGGTGGTGAAAAAATGGTGGGAGGAGCGCATGGACATTCGCGAGAGGGGGCATTTCAGGCGTCCGCTGGTGGCTGGCGCCGTCTTGTTGATCCTGTTGTTCGCGCCGTTGTGGGGGACGGTGCGCTTGCCGGCGGTGATGATGACGGCGCGGCAGTTCGACGCCCATGTGCCGGAGGCGGCG
>DRPD01000156.1 GCA_011374735.1 Thermopetrobacter sp. | reverse complement strand
GCCGGAGCCGGAGGACATCGTCCGTGCCGCTCACCGTACGGAACCTGCGCCCCGCCCATGACGCCCGGGCCGCCTCCGCCTCTCCTCGTCACCCCGGCCCCTTCTCGTCACCCCGGCGAAAGCCCAGTGGTGTCCAAGGAAATCTCTCAATGCCATCACCCCCACGTCATCTTTCGTCGCTCCCTTGATGAGCGGGAGCCTATGCGGCTTTTCAACAAACCAGGGCGGTGCGGAAAAGTCCTTGGCATATCAAGTGCTTCTGTCGAAAGGCCATCATTCCACCGAGATGCCGCATGGATGCCCGCTTACGCGGGCATGACGGTTTTGGGCAGCAATGGAAAACAAGCCCCGGCATCTGGAAAACACTTCAAGCCGCTATAATTCCAGAGAAATTTCATGTGCGCTCAATTTTTCCTTGGACACCACTGCGCGAAAGCGGGAGTCCATGCTGACTCGCAACAGGAACAAGGGGGGCCACAGCTGCGCCGGCACTGATGCCGAACCGTCAATACATGCCGATCTGCCGCATGGATGCCCGCTTTCGCGGGCATGACGAGGTTCAAGTGTTTGCGGCCTTCACCGGCTCATAGCCGGGCCTGCCTGTTCTCGGGCCTGTCCGCTCCCTCCCGTCATTGCCGGGCTTGCCTGCCCCGGATCAAGCCTGTGCCCGCGAAGGCGGGTAGCGGGGCATGAGTCGTGAAGAGGAGCCTCGCCGGAAGAGACTTCCGATTTCCGGTTTACGGCTTCCGGGTTTCGGTTACACCACACCCACCTCCCCAAACCCCTCCCGCGCCAGCAGCGCGCGCAGGCGCGCGTCCGGTTCCCGGGTCAGCAGCGCGAGGCCGGAGGAGGGGGTGTCGGGTGCGGGGGTGGTGGTCGCGGCGATGGTGAGGGCGCGGCGGGCGATGGCGGGGGACGGATCGATGAGGCGAACGGGCCATGGGGCGGCGGCCGCGATCTCCTTGCCAATGAGTGGATAATGGGTGCAGCCCAGCACCAGCGTGTCGGTGCGCCCGCCGTCTTCCTCCACGAACACGGGGGCGATTTCGGCGGCGATTTTCGCCCCGTCCACCCGGCCCGTCAGCAGCTTCTCTTCGGCCAGCCGCGCCAGCCCTTCCGCGCCATGCAGCACCACGCGGCGGTGGCTGGCGTAGGTGTCGATGAGCGCCCGGGTGTATTCGCGGCGCACCGTCGATGGGGTGGCCAGCACGCCGATGGTGCCGCTCGCGGTGGCCATCGCCGCCGGCTTGATGGCTGGCACGGTGCCGACGAACGGCATGGCGGGATAAGCGGCGCGCAAGGCGGCCAGCGCCACCACCGAGGCGGTGTTGCAGGCGATGACCACCACGTCGGGCCGGGCCCGTTCGATCAGTCGCCCGATGAGCGCCACCAGATGAGTCCGCAAATCCTCTTCATCCCAGTCGCCATAGGGAAAGCCCGCCGTGTCGGCGGCGTAGCTCAGGCGCGTGGCGGGGGCTTGGGCACGGATGGTGCGGGCCACGCTGAGGCCGCCCAGACCGGAGTCGAACACCAATATGTGCGGCTCAGTCGCCACCGCGTTCGCCGCCGTCGCGTTCGTGGCGCTCGCGGATGCCGGTGAGCGCGCGGATGACGCCGCGCCAGGTGCGCACCTCCTGTTCGGTCAGTTCGGCACGGCTGATGGCATTGCGCAGGTTGCGCACGATGGTGGGGCGCATGTCGGGCGACTTGAAATAGTCCGCCGCGTCCAGCGCCGATTCCAGATGGGCGAACAGGCCATGCAGCTCCGCCTTGGTGGCCGGGCGTGAACCGGGCATCTGCAAGCCCGCCTCCAGCGCTTCCAGCTGGTCGGTGGCCATGCCCAATTTGTCTGCCGCATCACCCTGCCGATACCACTCGTAGGCCACCAGCAGCACCGCCTGGGCGATGTTCAGCGACGCGAAGCGCGGGTTGACCGGGGCGGTGATGATGACATCGGCCAGCGCCACCTCGTCGTTGTTCAGGCCCCAGCGTTCGCGGCCGAACAGGAGGCCGAGGCGCTGGCCCCGCCCCACCCGGGCGCGCATGTCGGCGCCGGCCTCCACCGGCGCGATGACCCGCTTGGTCATGCCGCGCGGGCGGGCGGTGGTGGCATAGACGTGGTGCAGATCGGCCAGCGCGTCCTGAAGCCGGTCGAAAACTTCAGCGTTGTCGATGATCCAGTCGGCCCCCGACGCCGCCTTGCGGGCGCGCTCGTTGGGCCAGCCGTCGCGCGGATCGACGAGGCGCAGGGCGGAGAGGCCGAAATTGGCCATGGCGCGGGCCGTGGTGCCGATGTTCTCGCCCAACTGCGGATTGACCAGCACCACCACCGGCGCGGCGAGGTCGATCGCCTTGTGCGCGGATTTCCTGCTCATGCATCAACTGGCCGGCATGGCCTTGCCGGTGACCATCTCGGCGATCTTGTCGCGCATGGCGGAGAGCGCCTGCTCGGCCCGCGTGGCGTCCGGGCCGCCGGCCTGGGCCATGTCGGGGCGGCCGCCGCCGCCCTTGCCGCCCAGCGCCGCGGCGGCGGCGCGCACCAGATCGACGGCGTTGATGCGATCGGTGAGATCGTCGGTGACGCCGGCCACCACCGCCGCCTTGCCGTCCACCACATCGACGATGCCGACGACGCCGGACTTCAGTTTGCCCTTGCCGGCGTCGGCCAGACCGCGCAGCTCCTTCGGCGGGATGTCCTCCACCACTTTCAGCATCACCTTGACGCCGCCGATCTCCTCCACCGGCTCTTCGGCCGACGACG
>DRPD01000155.1 GCA_011374735.1 Thermopetrobacter sp. | reverse complement strand
GTCTGGGCCAGGCCCAGCACGTCCCTGCCCTCGATGGCCGGCGGGATGGCCTGCGCCTGGATTTCCGTCGGCTCCGCGAAGCCGGCGTCCTTCACCGCCTGCAATATTTTCTCGCTCAGGCCGAGTTCATCGAAGCTCATGAAATCTCCGGTTCATCTCCGTTCGTGGCGGAATCACCCACCCATGCATGGTGTCGCGGGCCACCATAGGCTCCCTGCGCGGCGAGTCAAGGCGCGGATGGAGAGGGGGACTTTGAGAAGATGTGCCGGGCGGCAAGGTGGCGTGACGAGGGGTTGGCGCGTAAGGCGGCGGCGTGTATGGCTTCGGCGGTGGCAACAACGACGGCGGAAGCGACACATGGCCTTCGACTACGACCTGTTCGTCATCGGCGCCGGTTCCGGCGGGGTGCGCGCGGCGCGCATCGCTGCCCAGTACGGGGCGAAGGTGGCGATCGCGGAGGAATACCGCGTCGGCGGCACCTGCGTGATCCGCGGCTGCGTGCCGAAGAAGCTGTTTCATTACGCGGCCCAATACGCGGAGCATTTCGAGGAGGCGAAGGGCTATGGCTGGGCCGGGCAGGAAAACGCGCAATTTTCCTGGGAGAAGCTGATCGCGGCGAAGGATCGGGAAATCGCGCGGCTCAATGGGCTTTACATCAAGGGCCTGCAAAACGCCGGGGTGGAGATCTGCGAAACCCGCGCCGAGCTGACCGGGCCGCACGACATCCGGCTGGTGGCCGAGGAGCGAACGGTGACGGCGGCCAACATCCTGATCGCCACCGGGGCGACGCCGTTCGTGCCCCACAACATCCCCGGCGCGGCCTACGCCATCACGTCGAACGAGGCGTTTCACTTGAAGTCCCTGCCCGCTTCCATCGCCATCATCGGCGGCGGTTACATCGCGCTGGAGTTCGCGTCGATCTTCAATGGGCTGGGCGTGGACACCCACGTGCTGTATCGCGGGCCGCAAATCCTGCGCGGCTTCGACGACGAATTGCGCGACGTGCTGGCGGAGGAGCTGGCGGCGAAGGGCGTCACCATCCACACCCGGGCCGACGTGGATCGCATCGAACGCTGCGGGCCGGAACGCGGCGGCTACATCGTGCACACCCGCAAGGGCGAGGAGCTGGCGGTGGCGGAGGTGATGTATGCCACCGGGCGCATGCCCAACACCTTCGACCTGGGGCTGGACAGGGCGGGGGTGGAACTGGGGGGCAACGACGCCATCAAGGTGGATGATTACAACCGCACCAGCGTGGGGCACATCTTCGCCGTGGGCGACGTCACCGACCGCGGCGTGCAGCTCACCCCGTTCGCCATCCGCGAGGGCCACGCGCTGGCCGAGCGGCTGTTCGGCGGCAAGGACACGCCGCCGGTATCCACCGAAAACATCGCCACCGCCGTGTTCACCTCCCCCGAACTGGGCGCGGTGGGGCTGACGGAACAGCAGGCGCGCGAGCGGCCGGGCGACATCGATGTCCATGCGGCGCGCTTCCGGCCGATGAAGCACACCCTGTCGGGCAGCGCGGAGAAGGTGTTCTACAAGCTCATCGTCGAGCGCAAGACCAACAAGGTGGTGGGCGCGCATCTCATCGCGCCGGAAGCCGGGGAGCTGATCCAGCTGATGGGGGTGCTCATGCAGGCCGGGGCCACGAAGGCGCACTTCGACGCCACCCTGGCCGTGCACCCCACGGCGGCGGAGGAGCTGGTATTGATGAAAACTCCGCGCCCGTGAGAACTGAAAAAACGGCCGCCCGGGCTGGAACGCCGCCGGCGGCGCGGCTATGGAGACGGCAACGGGATTCGGAACAGGAGGCGAAGGCGATGCGCGTGCTGATCATCGAAGCGCGGTTCTATGACGATCTGCTGGAAGAACTGGAAAAGGGCGCGGCCGACTATCTGGAGGCGCAGGGCATCGACTACGACGTGGTGCATGTGCCGGGCGCGCTGGAAATCCCGGCCGCCATCGCCATGGCCGAGGGGGCGGACATGGCGGCCGGCATGATGGCCGAGGAACAGGGCATGCAGCCGAAGGAGCCGCGCTATGACGCCTATGTGGCGCTGGGCGTGGTGATCCGCGGCGAGACCCATCACTTCGAGATCGTGGCCAACGAATCGGCGCGCGGGCTGACGGAGCTGTCCCTGCAGGGCACGGCGATCGGCAATGGCGTTCTGACGGTGGAAAACGCCGAGCAGGCGTGGGCGCGGGCCAGGGTGAGCGAGAAGAACAAGGGCGCGGCGGCCGCGAAGGCCGCCGTCACCATGGCGAAACTCAAGATGAAGCTGATGGAAACCGCCTTCTCATGAGCGCCGCTTCCCCTGGCAGCATTAGCCGCGCCGCGCGCGCCGCCGCCCGGCTGGGGGCGGTGCAGGCGCTGTATCAGATGGACGTGGCGGGCACCGCGCTCAATGAGGTGCTGGCCCAGTTCGCCTCACGACGGGTCGGCGAGCAATTCGACGACGGGCAATGCGGCCACCCGGACGCGGCGCTGCTGGAGGACATCGTGCGCGGCGTGCTGTCGGCGCAGGAGGAGATCGATACCGCCATCGACCATCACGCCAGCGCCGGCTGGAAACTGCCGAGGCTGGACGCCACGGTGCGGGCCATTCTGCGGGCCGGCGGCTATGAGCTGCTGAAGCGCCCCGACATCCCGCCGAAGGTGACGATCAGCGAATACGTCAACGTGGCCCGCGCCTTCTTCGAGGGCGGCGACGAGCCGGGCTTCGTCAACGGGGTGCTGGACGCCGTGGCGCGGGCGCATCGGGCCGATGAATTGCACGGCCGGCATCGATGAGCCATGAAAACCGGCCCCCGACGTGTCCTCCACGCCGGGGGCCGCTTTCAGGCCGGGTTCCTTGACTTGCCCAAACGGCGCGGACTTACGGGGATCCAGAGGGACAGGCCGGGGAAAGCCTGCAGGCAGGTCTGCCGCGCCATTTCACTTGCAGGGACGTCCGGGCAGTGGGATCCGCCGGCCAGCCGTCTTGCTTCAAGCTGTGACATAGTGACGCACTTTTTGTCATTTGGCAACCCTTGATCGGCCCGCCCTCCTCCAATCACCCGCTTTTCCTTTTTCCGCAAATGCTCTAAACGCGGACGCAAGCATCGCAAAACCCACCATGCCGGGGCCTGATTCCATGAGCGACGCCAGCGACACCTCCACCCGCGACTACCGCCAGACCCTGTTTTTGCCGAAGACCGATTTTCCGATGCGCGCCGGGCTGCCGAAGAAGGAGCCGGAGATCCTCAAGCGCTGGGAAGAGATGGACCTTTACGCCCGCGCCCGACAGGTGGCGCGCGGCCGCGAGAAATACGTGCTGCATGATGGCCCGCCCTACGCCAACGGCCACCTGCACATCGGCCACGCCATGAACAAGATCCTGAAGGACGTCATCACCCGCACCCGCCAGATGATGGGCCATGACTCCAACTACGTGCCGGGCTGGGACTGCCATGGGCTGCCCATCGAGTGGAAGGTGGAGGAGGAGTTCCGCAGCCAGGGCCGTAACAAGGACGACATCCCCATCAACGAGTTCCGGGCCCACTGCCGGGCCTTCGCCGAACATTGGGTGAAGGTGCAGGCGGAGGAGTTTCAGCGCTTCGGCGTCGTCGGCGACTGGACGACGCCCTATCTGACCATGAGTTATGACGCCGAGGCGATCATCGCGCGCGAGCTGATCCGCTTCGCCGAGCTGGGCCAGCTGTATCGCGGGTCGAAGCCGGTGATGTGGTCGGTGGTGGAAAAGACGGCGCTGGCCGAGGCGGAGGTGGAATACCACGATCACGAGTCCGATGCCATCTGGGTGAAGTTCCCTATTTTTACGTGTGGAGCAGGAGATAGAGATCCTCTCTATGATCACCTGACCAAATATAACGGTGCTTACATCGTTATTTGGACGACGACGCCGTGGACCATCCCCGGTAACCGCGCCATCGCCTACAGCCCGACCATTTCCTACGGGCTCTACGAGGTGAAGAGCGTGCCGGAAGGCAACTGGGCGCGGAAGGGCGAGCGTTACGTGCTGGCTGACGCTCTGGCAGAGGAAGTGATGCGAGCAGCGCGAGTTGAAGAGTTTACTCGCTTGTTCGATATCTCTGCCAATGTATTAAGGGATACTCAAGCCAAGCATCCCCTTCGTCAATTAGGCTATGACTTTACCGTGCCGCTCTTGCCCGGCGAGCACGTGACGGAGGAGGCCGGCACCGGCTTCGTGCATACCGCGCCGGGCCATGGGCGCGAGGACTATGACGTCTGGACGGCCCACGCGAAGGAGCTGGAGGCACGCGGCATTTCCACCGACATTCCGTTCACCGTCGATGAGGACGGCGTGCTGACCGACGCCGCGCCGGGCCTCACCGGCAAGCGGGTGCTGACGCAGAAGGGCGGCAAGGGCGACGCCAACGAGGCGGTGATCGCGGCCTTGCGCGAAGCGGGCATGCTCATCGCCCGGGCCCGGCTGACCCATCAGTATCCGCACTCGTGGCGCTCCAAGAAGCCGGTGATCTTCCGCAACACGCCGCAGTGGTTCATCCCGCTGGATCGCCCGTATGAAGACGGCACGACGCTGCGCGAACGCGCCTTGAAGGCCATTCGCGACACGCAATGGGTGCCGCCGTCGGGCGAAAACCGCATCACGGCGATGATCGAGAGCCGGCCGGACTGGGTGATCTCGCGCCAGCGCGCCTGGGGCGTGCCGATCGCCATCTTCGTGCACAGACAGACCGGCGAGATTCTGGTCGATGAAGAGGTCAACCGGCGCATCATCGACAGCTTCTTCGAGAAAGGCGCCGACGCCTGGTTCGAGGACGGCGCGGCGGCGCGCTATCTGCAAGGCCGCGTGGACAACCCCGATGACTGGGAGCAGGTTCGCGACATTCTCGACGTGTGGTTCGATTCCGGCTCCACCCACGCCTTCGTGCTGGAGCGCCGTGACGATCTGAAGTGGCCGGCCAGCATGTATCTGGAGGGCACCGACCAGCATCGCGGCTGGTTTCACTCCTCCTTGCTCGAATCCTGCGCCACGCGCGGCCGCGCGCCCTATGACAGCGTGCTCACCCACGGCTTCGTGCTCGATGAGGACGGCCGCAAGATGTCCAAGTCGCTGGGCAACGTGGTCAGCCCGCAGGACGTGATGAAGCAATATGGCGCGGATATCCTGCGCCTGTGGGTGATGGCCTCGGACTATTCCGAAGACCTGCGCATCGGCCCGGAAATCCTGAAGAGCATGGCCGATGCCTACCGCAAGCTGCGCAACACCATCCGCTACATGCTGGGCGCGCTGGCCGATTACGACCCGGCTACGGAACGGGTGGAGGACGTGGCGCGGATGCCCGAG
>DRPD01000154.1 GCA_011374735.1 Thermopetrobacter sp. | reverse complement strand
CCCGGGCCGAGCGCCGAGAGGCGGCGCTTGTGGGTGATCTCCGACAGCGGGTTGGTCTGATCCATGAACTGCGAGAGCTGCGAGGAGCCGAAGAACTCGCGCACCACCGCCGCCGCCGGCTTGGCGTTGATCAGGTCGTGCGGCATCACGGTGTCGATCTCCACCGAGCTCATGCGCTCCTTGATGGCCCGCTCCATGCGCACCAGCCCGATGCGATACTGATTCTCCATCAACTCGCCGACCGAGCGCACCCGGCGGTTGGAGAGGTTGTCGATGTCATCGATCTCACCGATGCCGTCGCGCAGCTCGTGCAGCGTCCCGACCACCGCCAGGATGTCCTCCTTGCGCAGCGTGCGCTGGGTGTCCGGCACGTCCTTGAAGCCCAGCCGCATGTTCATCTTCACCCGGCCGACGGCGGACAGGTCATAACGCTCCGGATCGAAGAACAGGCCATGGAACAGCGCCTCCGCCGCCTCCTTGGTGGGCGGCTCGCCGGGCCGCAGCACCCGGTAGATTTCCAGAAGCGCCTGCTCGTAGCTGTCCGCCTTGTCGGCCTGCAGGGTGTTGCGGATGTAGGCGCCGGTGTTGACGTGATCGATGTCCAGCACCCGGATTTCCTTGTAGCCCGCCTCGCGCAGCTTCTTGAGCAGCTTTTCGTCCAGCTCCTGGCCCGCCTCGCCGTGGATTTCGCCGGTCTTGGGGTTGACCAGTTCGTCGGCCAGATACTGCCCGGTCAGGTCGGCGTCGCTCAGCAGCAGTTCCTTCAGGCCCGCTTCCGCCGCCTTCTTCGCTTTTCGCGGCGTGATCTTCTGGCCGGCCGGGAACGCCACCTCGCCGGTTTCCGCGTCGATCAGGTCATGGGCCGGCTTCACGCCCTTGAAGCGCGCCGGATCGAACGGCGTGCGCCACCCGTCCTTGCGCTCGTCCCAAGTGTAGCCGACGGTGCCGTAGAAGTGATGCAGGATCTCTTCCGTGTCCATCCCCAGCGCCTGCAACAGCGTCGTCACCGGCAGCTTGCGGCGCCGGTCGATGCGCACGTGGATGATGTCCTTCACGTCGAACTCGAAATCCAGCCACGAGCCGCGATAGGGGATGATGCGCGCCGCGAACAGCAGCTTGCCCGACACGTGGGTCTTGCCGCGGTCATGATCGAAGAACACGCCGGGCGAGCGGTGCATCTGCGAGACGATGACGCGCTCCGTGCCGTTGATGACGAAGGTGCCGTTGGCGGTCATCAGCGGAATGTCGCCCAGGTAGACGTCCTGCTCCTTGATGTCCTTCACCGACTTCGCCTCGGTGTCCGGGTCGATGTCGAACACGATCAGGCGCAGCGTCACCTTCAGCGGCGCCGCGAAGGTCATGCCGCGCTGCTGGCATTCCTCCACGTCGTATTTCGGCGCCTCGAACTCATAAGAGATGAAATCGAGCTGGGCGCGGCCGGAAAAGTCGCTGATCGGGAACACGGAGGTGAACACCGCCTGCAACCCCTCGTCCTCGCGCTCCTGCGGCGGGGTGTTCATCTGCAGGAAGTGATCGTAGGATTCCTTCTGCACCTCGATAAGGTTGGGCAGCTCGGCCACCTCCTGGATGCGGCCGAAGTTCTTGCGAATGCGTAAGCGTCCGTTCATAGGCTGCGCCATGGTCGTTCCCTGTCTTCCTTGCCCGGCGGCCGCCCATCGGCCCGGGCGGCCCGCGTTAACGATTGTCGATCATGCCAAGACCGGTTTGCCGCTTCCTCCCCGTTTCGGGAAAAAGGGGAAAACCGGCGGCCGGCCCGTCGCGGGCCGGCCCCCGGCGTGTTGGCGTCTTGCGGCCGGAATCACTTCAGCTCGACGGTGGCGCCGGCTTCTTCCAGCTTCTTCTTGATCTCTTCCGCCTCGTCCTTGGCCGCGGCTTCCTTGATGACGCCGCCCTTCTCCACCAGCTCCTTGGCCTCCTTCAGGCCCAGCCCGGTGATGCCGCGGACTTCCTTGATGACGTTGATCTTCTTGTCGCCGTGGTTGACCAGCACCACGTCGAACTCGTCCTTCTCCTCCGCCGCGGCGGCGTCACCACCCGCGGCGCCGGCCACGGCGGCCACGGCCACCGGCGCGGCGGCCGACACGCCCCACTTGTCTTCCAGCATCTTGGCCAGCTCCGCGGCCTCCAGCACGGTGAGCGAGGACAGTTCCTCGGCGATTTTTTCCAGATCGGCCATTGTCTTGCGTTCCTTCTCGTTTGAACCGGTTGTTGCGTTTCACGTTGATGTCGATGCCTGTCGCACGGGTTGGCTCAGGCCGCCTCCTTCCCTCCATAGGCGGAGAAGACACGGGCCAATTGGCCGGCCGGGGCCTGCAACACCCCCGCCACCTTGCCCGCCGGCGCCTGCAGAAGACCCACGAGTTTGCCCCGCAGCTCGTCCAGCGACGGCAGTTCGGCCAGCGACTTCACCCCCGCCTCGTCGAGAATGGTCGATTCCATGGCGCCGCCCAGGATGACGAGTTTGTCGTTCTCCTTGGCGAACGCGCTGACCACCTTCGGCGCGACGATCGGATCGTCCGAATAGATCAGCACCGTCGGGCCGCTGAGATAGTCGGCCAGCCCGGCCCGGTCGGAACCTTCCAAAGCGAGCTTCGCCAGGCGGTTCTTGGCCACTTTCACCTGGCCGCCCGCCTCGTGCATCCGGTTGCGCAGATCGGTCATCTGCGCCACCGTCAGGCCCAGATTGTGGGCGACGACGATGGAGGTGGTGTCGGAAAACACCCCCTTGAGCATCGCCACCATTTCTTTTTTCTGAGCTCTGTCCACGACAGCTCCTTCTCAAGAAAGGCTGGATTTCCCGCTTGATCGCGCGGCAAATCCGGGTTGACGTCTGCCGCCCTTGCCAAAGGCAGAGGCGGCGCTCCTTGCTGGCCTGTCCGTTTCCGGTTCAAACCGGCCGCCCGCTCACCGGGCGGCAAGCTCTCACCCCATCTCATGCGGGCCCCTTTCGGACTTAGGCGCCAGCGGCGCACCCGCAATCTCGGACAGGACTTGGACGGCGATGACCGTCCATCGACCGCGCCCCCGATGAAAGGCGGCGCGGCATTCTTCAAACCACGTCCGCTCAGCCCTCCGTGACCGAGGCCAGATCCACTTGCACGCCCGGCCCCATGCTGGAGGACAGCGACACCTTCTTCACATAGGCGCCCTTCGCGCCTTCCGGCTTGGCCTTGATGACCGCATCGACGAACGCCTTGACATTCTGCGCGATCTTGTCCGCGTCGAAACTGGCCTTGCCGACGCCGGCGTGCACGATGCCCGCCTTCTCCACCCGGAACTCCACCGCGCCGCCCTTGGCGGACTTCACCGCCTCCGCCACGTTCGGGGTCACCGTGCCCACCTTGGGGTTCGGCATCAGCCCGCGCGGGCCCAGGATCTTGCCCAGCCGGCCGACCAGCGGCATCATGTCCGGCGTGGCGATGGCGCGGTCGAAATCGATCTCGCCCTTCTGCACCCGCTCCACCAGATCCTCCGCCCCGACGATGTCGGCCCCGGCCTTCTTCGCCTCTTCCGCCTTGTCGTCCTTGGCGAACACCGCGACGCGCACCTCCTTGCCGGTGCCGGCCGGCAGGTTGACCACGCCGCGCACCATCTGATCGGCATGGCGCGGATCGACGCCCAGGTTCATCGCCACCTCGACGGTTTCGTCGAACTTCGCGCTGGCCCGCTCCTTGATCAGCTTCACCGCCTCATCCAGCCCATAGGCCTTGCCGCGCTCGATGCCCTCGCGGGCCTGCCGCAACCGTTTTCCAACCTTCGCCATGACCTCACTCCACCACTTCCAGGCCCATGGAGCGGGCCGAGCCTTCGATGATCTTCATCGCCGCGTCCATGTCGCGGGCGTTCAGATCCTTGAACTTCGCCTCCGCGATCTCGCGGATTTGCGCCTTCGTCACCTGACCGGCCACGTCGCGCCCCGGCGTCTGCGATCCCTTCTGGAGCTTCGCCGCCTTTTTAAGGAAATAGGAGGCCGGCGGCGTGCTGATCTCGAAGGTGAACGACTTGTCCTGATAGATGGTGATGGTGACCGGCACCGGCGCGCCTTGCTCCATGTCCTGCGTCTTGGCGTTGAACGCCTTGCAGAACTCCATGATGTTGACGCCGCGCTGGCCCAGCGCCGGGCCGGTGGGCGGCGACGGGTTGGCCTGTCCGGCCGGCACCTGCATCTTCAGGTAGCCCTCGATCTTCTTCGCCATGGTTCAATACCCTCACGTTGTCTCCGGCCACCGGCGCCGGCGGCCATTGTCGGGTGGCGTGGTGCGGCGTCATGACGCCTGGCGAGATGCGCCATCAACCTCCCACACCGTTTCAGGAACAGATAGCAACTTCCTGTTTGTTCAGGATGATTTCTCCACCTGCCCCGATTCCAGTTCGACCGGCGTCTCGCGCCCGAAGATGGACACCGCCACCTTCAGCCGCCCGCGCTCCGGGTCCACCTCCTCCACCACGCCGGTGAACGAGGCGAACGGCCCGTCCACGACCTTGACCACCTCGCCCACTTCGAAGCTGAAGGCGGTCTTCGGCTTTTCCACGCCTTCCTTGACCAGCCCCAGGATGCGGTTGGCCTCCTCCTCGGAGATCGGCATCGGCTTGTTGCCGTGATCGGCGCCCAGAAAGCCGGTCACCTTCGGCGTGTTCTTGATCAGGTGAAAGGCCTGATCGGTCATGTCCATCTTCACCAGCACATAACCGGGGAAGAAGCGGCGCTTGCTCTTCACCTTGCGGCCGCGGCGCATCTCCACCACTTCCTCCGTCGGCACCAGCACCTCCTCGAACAGGTCCGACAGCCCCTGCTGCGCGGCCTGCTGGCGAATGTCCTCCGCCACCTTCTCCTCGAAGTTCGAGTAGGCGTGCACGATATACCAGCGCTTCGTCATGTGTCGTCGTTTCCGCTGCCCTTGCCTGAAAGAAGCGGTGACCGCCCCCGTTTCAGCGCCCGTAAATGACCAGATTCACCAACCAGTGCAGGACGGTATCGACCACGAAGAAGAAGGCCGCCGTCAGCGCCACCATGATCAGCACCATGATGGTGGTGATGATGGTTTCATTGCGCGTCGGCCAGGTGACCTTGGCCATTTCCTGGCGCACCTCGCGCACGAACTGGAACGGATTGAAGGATCTCGCAGCCATCACCTGCCCGTCATCTGCCGCCAGCGGCGCAACCTAGCCGAAACCATTTGCCGCCGCAAGCCCTGATTGCCACACCGGCCTCCTTCGCCTTTCAAGCGCCCGTAACCGTCGAT
>DRPD01000153.1 GCA_011374735.1 Thermopetrobacter sp. | reverse complement strand
TATCAGCGTGCGTTGGTGGTGGCGGCCGGCCCATTGGCCAATTTCGCGCTGGCCATCGCCATTTTCGCCGCTTCGTTCATGTTCATCGGCACGCCGGTCGGCGGGCCGGTGGCCATCGACACGGTGCAGGAGGGATCGCCGGCGGCGGAGGCCGGGTTCAGGCCCGGCGACGTGATCGTGCGCATCGATGACAAGGACATCGCCTCGTTCGACGATCTGCGCGCCATCGTCGCCACCAGCGCCGGGCGGGAGCTCACCTTCACCATCAAGCGCGACGGGCGCACGCTGACGCTGAAGGCGACGCCGCGCGAGCGCGTCATGCCGGACGGACTGGGCGGCAAGGCGCGCATCGGCGTGCTGGGGGTCACCCACCGGCTGAAGGCACCGCTGAAATACGAGCGCAAGGGGCCGGTGGAAGCGCTGGCGCTGGGCACGCAGCGGACGTGGGACATCGTGCGCATGACCATGAGCTACGTGGGCGGCATGATCACCGGGCGGCAGAGCGCCGATCAGCTGTCCGGGCCGATCCGCATCGCCCACGTGACGGGCAAGGTGGCGTCGGTGTCGCTGGCCGGGCTGGTGCTGCTGGCGGCGCTGTTGTCGATCAGCATCGGGTTGATCAACCTGTTTCCGATCCCGATGCTCGACGGCGGGCACCTGCTGTTCTACGCCATCGAGGCGGTGCGCGGCCGCCCGCTGAGCCTGAAGGCGCAGGAGATCGGCTTCAGGATCGGCATGGCGATGGTGCTGATGCTGATGCTGTTCGCGGTGTTCAACGACGTGCGCTATCTGTTGTCCTGACGCCACACGGTGTCTTTTTTTGAAACGGGCTGTTTGCAATCATGCGCAAACGTCGTAAAACTGCCTGAATCATGGTGATATGAAGCGGCGAGGGGGCGTGACGGAGAACGGGATTCCGCCGGGAATGTGGAGCCGACAATACGAAGCCGTCCTGGAAAAGCAGGGGAACAACAAGAAGATGCAAATCAAGGCCATATTCCTTCGCCTGATGCTGGCCTTCGCGCTGGTGGCGCCGGCGGTGTTCGTCGAGACGGCCGCGCCGGCCGCGGCGCAGAGCGTGCAGCGCATCGTCGTGCAGGGCAATCAGCGCGTCGATCGCGAGTCGATCCTGGCCTACCTGACCTTCTCGCGCGGCGGGCGCTACAGCGAGGCGGCGGCCGACGAGTCACTGAAGAACCTGTTTCAGACCGGGCTGTTCGAGGACGTGCAGATCAGCTATCGCGGCGGCACCGTGTATGTGCGGGTGAAGGAGCAGCCGCTGGTCAACCGGGTGTTCTTCCGCGGCAACCGCAAGGTGCGTGACAAGAAGCTGGCCGATGAGGTGCAGCTGCGCGAGCGCACCATGTTCAGCCGCGCCAAGCTGGCCGAGGACATCGAGCGCATGCGCACCATCTATCAGCGCCTCGGCATCCGTGACGTGGTCATCACCCCGAAGGTGGTGCGGCTGAGCCAGAACCGCGTCAACATCGTGTATGATTTCACCGAAGGCGGCGTCGTCAAGGTGCGCGAGATCCGCTTCATCGGCAACCAGTCCATCCCGGCCGGCACCCTGCGCGGGGTGATGCGCACCAAGACGGCGGCGTTCTGGCGCTTTCTCACCAAATCCGATCGCTACGATCCCGACCGGCTGGCCCAGGATCGCGAGCTTTTGCGCCTGTATTACCTGAAGAAAGGCTTCGCCGACGTGGAGATCGTCTCGGCGGAGGCGCAACTGAACGAAAAGGGCGACGGCTACATCATCACCGTCACCATCAACGAGGGGCCGCGCTACAAGGTGCGCAACGTCTCCGTCGATCCGGGCGTCGTGGAGATCGAGCCGCGCCGGCTGGAGCGCAAGATCCTGACCCGGCCGGGGCGCTATTTCGACGCCTCGAAGCTGAGCAAGTCGCTGGAGCAGATGACGGTGGAGACCGGCCGCTCCGGGCTGCCGTTCGCGGTGGTGCGCCCCGATCTGCAGCGCGATCCGGCGGCCGGGCGGCTGGATATCGTCTACCGGGTGGAGGAAGGCCCGCGGGTCTATATCGAGCGCATCGAGATCAGCGGCAACACGCGCACGCTGGATCACGTCATCCGCCGCGAGTTGCAGCTGGCGGAAGGCGACGCCTTCAACCGGGTGCTGCTGGACCGGGCGCGGCGGCGGCTGCTGGCGCTGGGCTTCTTCGAGCGGGTGGTGATGCGCGAGGAGCCGGGGTCGGCGCCGGACAAGGTGGTGGTCGTGATCGAGGTGAAGGAACAGTCCACCGGCACCTTCACGGTCGGTGGCGGGCTTTCCTATTCGGCCACGGGCGGCATCAAGCCCGTCGCCACGATCGAGGTGCAGGAAAAGAACCTGCTGGGCACCGGGCGGCAACTGAAGGTGAAAGGCAAGCTGGGGCGCGACGAGCGTTCGGTGGACTTCAGCTATACGGAGCCATATCTGTTCGGCTTCAACATGAGCGGCGGCTTCGATCTGCTGTTCAATCAGAAATTCCTGGACACCCACTCGCTGCTGGAATTCGGTGGCGGGCTGCGGCTGGGCTTCCGGCTGGACGATTATCAGACCCTCAATCTGCGCTACAACCTGAAGCATCGCACGGTGACGCTGGTGGATGCGGCGGTTTGCGTGCCAGGGGATCCGAAATATTCGCCGGCCCTGTGCCCGCCCGGCACCAACTGGATTTCCTCCGTCGGGCTGACCTACATGTACGACAGGCTGGATCACCCGCTCAATCCGACCTCGGGCTATCTGCTGCGGGCGTCGCTGGACGTGGCCGGGCTGGGCGGCAACGTGCGCTATGTGAAGGGCGAGGTGGCCGGCCTGTATCTGCAGCCGGTGCTGGCCGATCACGGGGTCAGCCTGAAGCTGAAGGGAACGGCCGGGTATATCCGCAGCTGGGGCGGCTATGCCATGACGGCGGCGGACCGTTTCTACAAGGGCGGGCCGACGTTCCGCGGCTTTTCGATCAACGGCGTGGGGCCGCGCGACACCACGGCCCAGCAGAATTACGTGGGCGGCGAGCTTTACGCCATCGGCACCGTGGAGTTGCACTTCCCGCTGGGGCTGCCGGAGAATCTGGGGCTGTCCGGCTTCGTGTTCAGCGATTTCGGCACCGTTGGCCTGGTGACGGGCAATGGGGCGGGCACGGTCAACGACGCGCTGGCGTTGCGCGTGTCGGTGGGCGCCGGCCTGTTGTGGCGTTCGCCCATCGGGCCGTTGCAGCTGACGGCGGCCTACGCGGTCATGAAGGCGCCGTGGGATCAGACCGACTGGCTGCAATTCGGCATCGCCACCAAGTTCTGACAATGGCCAGCGGCGTTTGTTGCGAGAGGCGGCATGGCGGAAGGGGATAGCGCAGAAACGCCCGGCGTGGCCGATGTGCAGCGGATCATGGAAATCCTGCCGCACCGCTACCCGATGCTGCTGATCGACCGGGTGGAGGAGATGAACGGCGAGACTTCCGCCGTCGGCATCAAGAACGTCACCGCCTCCGAACCCTATCTGGCCGGGCACTTTCCGGGCAAGCCGGTGTTTCCGGGCATGCTGCTCCTGGAGGCGATGACCCAGACCGCGGGGGTCATGGTGCTGGCCCACAAGGGCATCAAGGCGGCCGACTCGCTGGTCTATTTCGTCTCCGTGGACAAGGCGAAGTTCCGCAAACCCGTGGTGCCGGGCGACACGGTGCGCTTCGAGGTGAAGACCATCAAGTCGCGCAAGACCATCTACTGGTTCGAGTGCAAGGCGCTGGTGAACGGTCAGGTGTGCGCCGAGGCGGTGGTGTCGGCGATGCTGGCGGAAGACCCGGAAAAGATCGCGGCGCGGCAGCAACAGGCTTGAAGAACCCTGCCTCCCGAACGGCCGTCATTTGGCGTTGCATGCGCCAAAGGGGGGGAGTATAGAGAGGCCGTTTCCACCCGGTGGGGGGCCGGGTTCGCTGCTGAGCTCTGCGCTGTCGACCACGTCGTCGTGGAGCAGCGACGCAGTGTGTATGGCCTCTATGACACTGGCGAGGACTATCCTGGCATGCCCCC
>DRPD01000152.1 GCA_011374735.1 Thermopetrobacter sp. | reverse complement strand
GCGAAGGTGAGCAGCGTTTCGTGCAGCACTTCCTCGAAGGCCTGGCGATTGGCGAACCGCCGGTGATCGATGGCGGCGGTGGCGATGCCGGCGGCGTGCGCGGTGCGAAGTCCCGCCGCGTCCGGGTTGTTGGAGATAACGGCGACGATCTCGTAGGGGCAGCCGGACTGGTCTGCCCGCTCGATCAGCGCCCGCATGTTGGAGCCACGCCCGGAGATCAGCACCGCCACCTTGCTGCGCGCCGCCATGGCGTTCACTCCAGCTCACCGGCATAGAGCACGCCCGCGTCGCCTTCGCGGGCCGCGAGACGGCCGATGAGGCGGGCCCGCTCGCCGTGCCCTTTCAACACCTCGATGATCGCCGGCGCATCATCGGCGGCGGCGATGACCACCATGCCGACGCCGCAGTTGAAGGTGCGCAGCATCTCCGCCGCGTCGATGCCACCCACCTCGCGCAGCCAGCGGAACAGCGGCGGCAGCGGCAGTTCGGCCAGGTCGATGCGGGCCGCCAGATGCGCGGGCAGCACGCGCGGGATGTTCTCCGTCAGGCCGCCCCCGGTGATGTGGGCAAGGCCGCGCACCGCCAGCCCCTCACGCAACAGCGCCAGCAGCGGGCGGACGTAGATGCGGGTCGGTTCGAGCAACGCCTCGCCCAGGGCGCGGGCCGGATCGAACGGGGCGGGATCGCGCCAGTCCAGTCCGGCGTCGGCGATGAGCGCGCGGATCAACGAATAGCCGTTGGAGTGGGCGCCGGAGGAGGCCAGCGCGATGAGCGCGTCGCCTTCGCGCATGGCCCCGGTGCGCGGCAGCAGCGCGTCGCGGGCCACGGCGCCGACGGCGAAGCCGGCCAGATCGTAGTGGCCTTGCTCATACATGCCGGGCATTTCCGCCGTCTCGCCGCCGATCAGGGCGCAGCCGGCCTGTTTGCAGCCCTCCGCGATGCCGGCCACCACGGCGCGGGCCGCTTGCGGCTCCAGCTTGCCGGTGGCGAAATAGTCGAGAAAGAACAACGGCTCGGCGCCTTGCACCACCAAGTCGTTGACGCACATGGCCACCAGATCGATGCCGATGGTGTCATGGCGGCCGGTGGCGATGGCCAGCAAGAGCTTGGTGCCCACCCCGTCATTGGCGGCCACCAGCAGCGGGTCGTCATGGCCCGCCGCCTTCAGGTCGAACAGGCCGCCGAAGCCGCCCAGCCCGCCACGCGCGCCGGGGCGGCGGGTGGCGGCGGCCAGCGGCTTGATGGCATCCACCAGGGCGTTGCCGGCATCGACATCGACGCCGGCGTCGCGGTAGGTGCGGGCCTGCTTGCGATTTGCCATGATCGGCGGGCAGTCCTTGTTTCCTGCATGGCGAACACGGGATGTATTGGCCGATACCGTCCGTTGCTGGCAAGAACAAGCTTGCGCTTTGCAACAGGATATACGAATTATGGCCGCATTTTCCGCCGCTGGGCGGAGGTGGCGGCGGCACACTGAAGACGGGGGCCCGGCGAGTGACGATGACCATCCGCATGTTGGCGCGCATCATCGCGGCGATCACCTTGCTCGCGGCGGCGCCGGCGATGGCGCGCGATGCCCTGTTCACCGTCAGCGGCGTGGCGGTGGACGTGAGCGACAAGGATGCCGCCACCGCCAAGGTGAAGGCCATTCAGCAAG
>DRPD01000151.1 GCA_011374735.1 Thermopetrobacter sp. | reverse complement strand
TCAGGATGTCGATCTGCCGCTGCGCCTCGTAGTCGATGGCCTGGCCGATGAAGCGGATGGAATTGACGTTCTTGATCTCGCAGCGGGTGCCGAAATCGCCGCCGGGACGGCGCACGGAGACGTTGATGTCGGCGCGCAGGGAGCCCTGCTCCATGTTGCCGTCGCAGGTGCCCAGGTAGCGCAGGATGGTGCGCAGCTTGGTGATGAAGGCCCTGGCCTCCTCGGCCGAGCGCATGTCGGGCTTGGAGACGATTTCCATCAGCGCCACCCCGGCGCGGTTCAGATCGACGTAGGAATAATCGGGATGCTGGTCGTGGATGGACTTGCCGGCGTCCTGCTCCAGATGCAGCCGCTCGATGCCCACGGCGATGGTTTCGCCGTCCACCTCGATATACACCGTGCCCTCGCCGACGATGGGCTGCTGGTATTGCGAGATCTGATAGCCCGGCGGCAGGTCGGGATAGAAATAGTTCTTGCGGTCGAACACCGAATACAGGTTGATTTGCGCGTTCAGCCCCAGCCCGGTGCGCACCGCCTGCTCCACGCAGTATTCGTTGATCACCGGCAGCATGCCCGGCATCGCGGCGTCGATGAGCGACACGTGGCTGTTCGGTTCCCCGCCGAAGGCGGCCGACGCGCCGGAAAACAGCTTGGCGTTGGAGAGCACCTGGGCATGGATTTCCATGCCGATGACGATTTCCCACGGCCCCGTCGCGCCCTCGATGAAGTTCTTCTCGTCGGGCGTGCGCGTATCGACGATTTCCATGACCGGAGCGTCAACCATCTTCCCTCTTTCCTTCTCAATCGATGGATTGCCGGGTCAAGCCCGGCAATGAGTCGGAGAAAAAGCATATGTACGCCCGGCCACCCCCGACTCATGCCCGGACACCCCCCCGGCTCATGCCCGGACTTGATCCGGGCATCCATTCAGCCGCGCCACAGTTGAGAGGCGTGGATGGCCGGGTCAAGCCCGGCCATGAGTCAAAATATATAACCGGCTCATGCCCGGATACCCGCCTTCGCGGGCACAGGCTTGATCCGGGCATCCATGCCTCTCAATCAACCGGCTCTGCATCCTCCTCACGCCATCGCCGCGATGCGGGCGTGGGCTTCCTTCAGTTTCCCAAGCTTCGCCGTGTTCTCCGCCAGCCGCTTTCGGGTCTGTTCCACCACTTCCGGCTTCGCCTTGCTGACGAAATTTTCGTTGGCGAGGCGCCCGGTGAGCGACGCGATTTCCTTTTGAAGCGCCGCCATCTCCTTTTCCAGCCGCGCCGCCTCCGCGCCGATGTCGATGACGCCTTCAAGGGGCAGGGCGATGATCGCTTCCCCATGCACGATCTGCGCCGCCTTGGCCGGCGGTTCGTCGGCCAGCTCGATGTCGCTCAGCCGGGCCAGCCGTTTGATCTCCGTGGCCCATTCCTTCAGCCGCCGGCGGCTTTCCGCATCGGCCCCGGCCAGCACCGCCGGAATGGTGGCCCCGGCCGGCACGTTCATCTCCGCGCGGGTGGAGCGCACCTCGCGGATGAAGCCGATCACCCACTCGATCTCCGCCGTGGCGTCGGCGTCGATCAGCGCCTCGGGCGCGTCGGGCCACGATTGCAGCATCAGGAAGCCGTCGCCGCCGGTTTGTTGCCACAGCTCCTCGGTGATGAACGGCATGAACGGATGCAAGAGCTTCAGGATCACGTCCAGCGCCCACGCCGCCGTGGCCCGCGTTTCCGCGATCGCCGCCGCGTCGCCGTCCTTCAGCACCGGCTTGATGAGCTCCAGATACCAGTCGCAGAACACATCCCAGGTGAAATGATAGACCGCCGCCGCCGCGTCGTTGAAGCGGTAGGCGTCCAGCGCCCCGGTGACGGCTTCGGTGGCGCGCGTGGCCTCGCTGACGATCCAGCGGTTCAGCCGCCCGCGCGCCGCCATCGGGTCGAAGGTGGCGTCGCGCGCCGCCTCGTTCATCTGCAGGAAGCGCGCCGCGTTCCACAGCTTGGTGCCGAAGTTGCGATAGCCGGCGACGCGCGACTCCGCCAGCCGGATGTCGCGCCCCATGGCCGCCATCGCGGCCAGCGTGAAGCGCATGGCGTCCGCGCCATACTTGTCGATCAGCTCCAGCGGGTCGATGACGTTGCCCTTCGACTTCGACATCTTCGCGCCGTGCTCGTCGCGCACCAGGGCGTGGATGTAAACATCGCGGAACGGCACCTCGTGCATGAAATGCAGGCCCATCATCATCATCCGCGCCACCCAGAAGAAGATGATGTCGAAGCCGGTGATGAGCACGGAGGTGGGATAATAGCGCTTCAGTTCTTCCGTCTCGTCCGGCCAGCCCAGCGTGGAGAACGGCCACAGGGCGGAGGAGAACCACGTGTCCAGCACGTCCGGGTCGCGCTCAAGCGTCACCTCTTCGCCATAGTGTTCCGCCGCCAGCTGGCGCGCCTCC
>DRPD01000150.1 GCA_011374735.1 Thermopetrobacter sp. | reverse complement strand
TACAGCTTCAGAAAGAAGCGGCAACCCCATACATGCACCTCACCCGCGCCGGCGGCGGCGGCGACGGGCCCGGCGGTCGTCACCGTCGCCGCCGGCCGGAGCCTGCCGGTAGCGCCCCGTCCAGCCGCGGCTGTCGGGATCGACGCCGTTGAGCAGGTTGGCGGCGAACACGGCGGCCATGTCCTCCTCGTGCAGCGGGCTCATGATGGCGCTGCTCATGCCGTGCGAGGCGCTCATGGCGATGAAATGGGCCGTCAGCACGCGGCGGTTGGGCATGCCGAAGGCGATGTTCGAGGCGCCGCAGGTGGTGTTGCAGCCCAGCTCGTCGCGGATGCGCCTGACCAGCTCGAACACCTGGCGGCCGGCCTGATTGATCGCGCCGATGGGCATGACCAGCGGATCGACCACGATGTCATGGGCGGGAATGCCGTGATCGGCGGCGCGTTCGACGATTTTCTTCGCCACCTGGAAGCGCACCTCCGGGTCTTCGGAAATGCCCGATTCGTCGTTGCAGATGGCGACCACCGGCACGTCGTGCTTCTTCACCAGCGGCAGCACCGATTCCAGCTTTTCCTCCTCGCCGGTGACGGAATTGACCAGCGGGCGGCCTTGCGCCACCTCCAGCCCGGCGGCCAGCGCGGCGGAAACGGAGCTGTCGATGCACAGCGGCAGTTGCGACACCTCTTGCACCACCTCCACCGCCTGCTTCAGCAGCGGCGGCTCCGTCTCGTTGGGATCGACGGCGGCGATGCCGACGTTGACGTCGAGAATGTGCGCCCCGGCGGCTTCCTGGGCGATGGCGTCGGCGCGCACGGTGTCGAAGACGCCTTGCTCCAGCTCGGCGGCGAACTTCTTGCGGTTGGTGGGGTTGATGCGCTCGCCGATGATGGTGAACGGCCCGTCAGTGTCGATGACGTGTTCCCTGGTGGCCGATGCGACGATGGTGCGTGGCATGTTCTCGTCCTTCTTTTATGTGATTTTGCGAGTCTTCGCTGGCGCGAAGTTCACAAAATCGGACTTTTATATCGCTCACGCTAATGACCCTTCGGGCCATACGCTGCGCGGGCGCGGCCTGCGGCCGGGGCGCGCTTGCGCCCTTGTCGGCCTGAAAGCTCTCGCTTTCAGGCCTTCGGCCGTCCCGCTCCCCCTCCCGACCACCCAGATTGTGGGTAAGTGGTCGGGAGGGGGAGCGGGACTTGATTTCAGATTTGCGGTTTCAGAATGCGGCACATGGCTTCCGCCGGGGCGGATTTGTTCATGGTGTAGAAGTGAAAGCGCCGCACCCCGGCGGCGGCCAGATCCAGCGTCTGGCGCGCAGCAATGGCGGCGGCCAATCGATCGTGCACGGCGCGATCCTCCTTGCCGTCTTTCGGGCGCAATCCGGCGAAGGCGGCGTCGAGCCGGGCCGGCACCGAAGCGCCGCAGCTGGCGGCGAACTGGCGCACCCCGGCGAAATCGTGAATCAGCATGACGCCGGGGATGATGGAACCGGCGATGCCGCGCGCTTTCGTATCGCGGAGGAAGTCGGTGAACAGCCGGTTGTCGAAGAAGAACTGGGTGATGGCGTCGGTGGCCCCGGCGGCGAACTTGGCCTTCAGGTTGTCCAGATCGGCCTCGCGGGAGGGCGAATCGGGATGCACCTCCGGATAGGCGGCCACGGAAATGGGCAGATCGGGCCAGCGTTCGCGCAAGGCGGCGGTCAGCTGCGCGGCGTTGGCGAAGCCGTCGGGGTGCGGCGTGAAGGCCGGCGCGCCCTTCTCCGCGTCACCGCGCAGGGCGACGATGCGCGACACCCCCATCCCGACGAAGCGTTCGGCCGCCGCCATGGTGTCGGCGCGGCTGGCCCGGGCGGCGGTCAGATGGGCCGCCACGGGGATGCCGGCGGCGGCGAGCAGGGCGCGGATGGTGGCCTCGGTGAGGTCGCGGCTGGAGCCGCCGGCGCCATAGGTGACGGAGATGAACTCCGGCTTGAAGCGGGCCAGCCGCCGGGCCAGCCGGGCCAGCGCGGCGCGGCCCGTGTCCGTCCTGGCCGGGAAGACCTCGAACGATACCTCGATGCCGTCATTGTGCGCCTGTCCGCTCATGCTCGCTCTTTCGCGATAAGATATAAAGTTTTCTTTATGTCTTAGACGGCAGGCGGCCGGCAATGTCAAGAGGCCGGGCGCGCTTGCGACTCATAGGCGCGGGCGTGTATATTATGCGCGGGGCGAGTTGGGGTTTCAGACGACCGGGGGAATACGGGGAAACCGATGCCGTCATTCATGCCACGCCCTTTGTTCGCCGTTTTCACGTTATTGACTTTTCTCGTGACCAGTGATCCGGCCATGGCCGGAAGGTGCGCGGGCGCGCGGGTGGTGCAGAGCGCCTCGCGCACCTTGCTGGCGGCGGCCAATTCCGGCTCGCCGGCCGCCTTTCACCGCGCCTTGCGCCGCTTTGTCAACATCCGGACCTTGTCCCTGTTCGCCCTGGGCAGCCATGCGCGGCGGATGACGCGCCGCCAGCGGGTGCAATTCGTGCGGCTGAGCGTCAATTACATCGCGCGGCGGCTGGCGCAAGTGTCGGGCTCCTTCCGCGGGGCGCGGGCGCGTATCGTCTCGTGCCGGCCGGGGTTGATCACGAGCCGCCTGGAGCCGGGCGGCCAGACGGTGCTGTGGCGCCTGCGCGGGCGGCGCATCGCCGATATGCGGATCATGGGCGTCTGGCTGGCGGCGTTCATGCGCGATCACTACCGCCAGCTGTTCGATAATGCCGGCGGCGACGCGCGGCGCTTTCTGGCCAGCCTGCGCTGATGACGGCCCACGCGGCTCTTTATCATCGCATTCTGATGTCCTAATATAAAGGCAAGGGGAACGGCCGCCACATGTTTGATATGTGGCGGGAACCGCAACCAATGCAATCGATGAGAAGAGGGACATCATGCGCAAGATCGTGACGATGGCCGCCGCCGTGGCCATGAGCGCCGTCATGGCCATGCCGGCCCGGGCGCTGGACATCGAGAAGATGGTCGGCACCTGGCAATGGAAGGAATTCGTGGTCAGTTGTGCGAAGGGCGGTGAATTCGGCCTGTCGTGCAAGGTGACCAGAGGGCCGAAGAACGTCGGCATGGAAATGCTGTTGTCGGAAATCGTCGAGAAAGGCAGGGAATACGTCGCCAAGGTGCGCCACCCGGCCAACGGCAAGGTCTATACCACCCGCCTGACCATGCCGCGCGACGACGCCTGGGAACTCGACGGCTGCACCACCGACGGGGCCTGCGCCTCCGGCACCTTCACCCGCGTGAAGTGACGGCGGGCGCGTCATCGACAACGGCTTTCCGGCAACGGGGCGTCCTTGTGGGCGCCCCGCTCTCTTTCCGCGAGCCGGAATATACCCTTGCCCGAATATGGCCTCAATTTCATCATCATATCGCAATGTGTTCATTTTTTCATGAACACGTGGCCGGGCCTGGCCCGGCCGTCCATGGAGGGTGAAATCACATCAAAGGAGGAGGAAACATGCGCAAGGCATTTCTGATCGCCGCCGGCATGGCGCTGGCCACCATCACCACCGCGCCGGCGATGGCCGAAGGCATGGACAAGATGTTCGGCAAGTGGAAGTGGCAGGGCTTCGTGGTCGAATGCGCCAAGGGCGGCGACTTCGGCATTTCCTGCAAGGTCACGGAAGGCCCGCAGAACGTCGGCATGGAGATGGTCATGTCGAAGATCGGGATGAAGGACGGGGCCTATGTGGGCAAGATCCGGCACCCGGCCAACAAGAAGGTCTACAACACCAAGATGACCATGCCGGACGAGAATTCCTGGAAGCTCGATGGCTGCACTGACGACGGGGCCTGTGCCTCCGGCGTGTTCACGCGCGTGAAATAACCGCGTTGGCCAAACGACGGGAAGGGCGGGCCGCTGTGGCCCGCCTTTTTCATGCCCGGGCGGCCTTCCGCCCGGCCAGCCCGCGCAACAGCGCCCAGCCGATCAGCGCCGCCAGCCCCACTTGCCAGAACGGCACCAGAATGAACTCGAATTTCGCAGCGTCGCCGAAGTTGATGGATGGCTTCGCGCCCAGCCACGCCCCCATCGCCTGGGCACTTAAGAAAAACACCGCCCCGGCCAGCACCACGGCGCGGGCGAGGCGCGCCAGGGGGTTCTTCGGAAAGGCGAAGGCGCCGATCAACGCCAGCACGAAGGCCGCCGCCACCACCCACACCAGCGGCCGCATGTAGGGCATCATCGCCGTCATCATCTCGATCAGGGTCGATTTCATCGCTCACCTCCTGCGTCTGCGGCGGCGGCGGCCGCCGCCATTGCCATCGTCGCCGCCATGGTCGTGGCCGTGCACGGCGCATTTGCGGCCCTGATTCTGGGTCAGGGGCCCCAGCACTTCAACCACCCGCTCCACCGTCGGACGTTCCTGAGGCTCATATCCCTCCAGCGCCGCCGCCATGGCCCGCATGTGCGCGAAGCCGTTGCCGCAGCAGCCGCCGATGATGCGCGCCCCGGCGTCGGCCGCCAGGCGGGCGTATTTGCCGGCCAGCTCCACGGTGCCGGAATAGACGATCTCGCCATCGACGAATTCCGGCACCCCGGCGTTGGCCTTGGCCACCACCAGCGCGTCGGCGGCCGCCCCGGTCATGTCCAGCACCGCCACCAGCAGATCGGGCGCGCCGGTGCCGCAGTTTGAGCCGCAGGCGTCCAGCTTCAATTCGCCGGCGAAACGCGCGTAATCGGCCGGCGTCACGCCCATCATGGTGCGGCCGTTGGTGTCGAAGCTCATGGTCGCCACCACCGGCAGATCGGGCGCCACCTGACGCGCCGCCTCCACCGCCGCGGCCACCTCCTCCTTCGCCGACATGGTTTCGATCCACACCACATCGATGCCGCCTTCGGCCAGCGCCGCGATCTGTTCGGCGAAGGCCGCCACGCCGTCCTCGTAGGGCAGGGTGCCGCCGGCGGTGTCGAAGATCTCGCCCGTCGGGCCGACGGATCCGGCGACGATCACCGGCCGCTCCGCCTTCCGGGCCAGTTCGCCGGCGATGCGGGCCGCCTTTTCGTTCAGCTCCGCCACCCGGTCATGGGCCTTGTGCAGCTTCAGGCGGTGGCGGTTGCCGCCGAAGGAGTTGGTGAGGATCAGGTCGCAGCCGGCGTCGATGAAGCCCTGATGCAGCCACCGGATCACGTCCGGCTTCTCGTCGTTCCACAGCTCCGGCGGATAGCCGGATTCCAGCCCCTTCATGAACAGGTTGGTGCCGGTCGCCCCGTCGGCCAAAAGCCACCCCTTCCGTTCGAGCAGGTCGCGAAATGCGGCGCGCGCCATGGTGCGCTCCTTTTCATTATTGACGATTGAGTCTGCCTGGGGGCCTTATCTCACATCCGCTCCATTGGGTGAAGCGTGAACGGCGGCGGCAGAAGCTTCTTGTAAATGCCAATAACCTCCTGCATGATCGACGGAGGGAGGGGGGAGGACAACGTCATTGGAAGGAAAACTACATGCGACAGCTATTGATCGGCGGCCTGGCCGTCTTTGCGTTGACGAACGTGGCCCTGGCCGACGCCTGCGGCGTTTTGTGCAAGCATGGCTGGTGGGCGTCGGCATCGGACCAGGACGTTGCCGCGGCGCTGGCCAGGAGCGGCCCCAACGTGGTCGGCAAATACGGGCGCACGCCGCTGCACGAGGCGGCGACGAGAGGC
This sequence comes from Thermopetrobacter sp., assembly GCA_011374735.1. GTDB lineage: Bacteria > Pseudomonadota > Alphaproteobacteria > Rhizobiales > Aestuariivirgaceae > Thermopetrobacter. The sequence continues at coordinate 2,585 of DRPD01000150.1, read as the reverse complement.
GATGGGCGGGCCGTCGGGCTGCTGCTGAAGGCCGGGGCCAAGGTGGATGCGCGCGACAAGTATGGGGTGACGCCGCTGCACCGGGCGGCCTCCATGGGCTACGCGGAGGCGGTGAAGATGCTGCTCGACGCCGGCGCCGAGGTGAAGGCGCGCGACAAATATGGGGCGACGCCGTTGCACATGGCGGCGGGACGCGGGCAGGATGATGTCGTCGCCCTGTTGCTGAAAGCCGGGGCCGATGTGGGGGGCGTTGACAAGTATGGCAACGCGCCGTTGCACCGGGCGGCCGGCGGCGGCCATGAAACCACCATCGCCACCTTGTTGAAGGGAGGCGCCAAGGTGGCGGCGCGCGACAAGTATGGGGCGACGCCGTTGCACAAGGCGGCGTCGGGCGGCCACCTGCGGGCCATGGCGGCGCTGCTGGCCGGCGGCGCGAAGGTGGACGAGCGCGACAAGCGGGGCAACACCGCCTTGCACAACGCGGCGGTGGCCGGCCATCCGCGCGCCATCGCCGCGCTGCTGAAGGCCGGGGCCGACCTGAAGGCGCGCGACAAGTATGGCGACACGCCGCTGCACAAGGCGGCGCAGAACGGCTATCCGCAGGCCATCATGGTGCTGCTGAAGGCCGGGGCCGATGTCGCCAGCCGCAACAGGAACGGCCGCACGCCGCTGCACCGGGCGGCCTACAGCCGGCGGCCGGAAGCCATCACCACGTTGTTGAAAGCCGGCGCCAAGGTGGACGCCCGCGACCGGTTCGGCGCGACGGCGTTGCACAATGCGGCGTGGGCCGGGCGGCCGGACATGATCACCACCTTGCTGCAGGCCGGGGCCAAGGTGGAGGATCGCAACCAGAACGGCGAAACCGCCCTGCACCGGGCGGCATCGGGCGGCAAGCCGGAGGGTATCGCCACGGTGCTGAAGGCCGGGGCGAAGGTGAACGCCAAGGACAGGCGCGGCGCCACCGCCTTGCACAAGGCGGCGTGGACGGCGCGGCAACCCGAGGCCGTCGCCATCCTGCTGAAGGCCGGCGCGGAGGTGAACGCCCGCAGCCGCAGCGGCGACACGCCCCTGCACCGGGCGGCATCGAACCGCAATCCGGCCATTCTGCTGCTCTTGTTGAAGGCCGGGGCGGACGCCAGCGTGAAGAACAGCTTCGGGAAATCGCCGCTGGACGTGGCCATGAAAAACGCCCGGCTGAAGGGCACCGAGGCGTTCAGGAAACTGAAGGAGGCGGCGGGCGGCTGACGGGGCGCAACGCCCCCGCCGGCCGATCTTGAGCGGGGCCGCGTGCGATGACCGGACTTGACGTTCGCGTCATCCATGCGGCCCGCGCATGTCCGGATTCACGACATAGGCGAAAGGGGACTTGAAGGGACGGCGCGTTGATGGTCTGGTGCGCCGATGCAGGCAACACGCACGGGAGATGGGCCAATGCGGATCGGCGTGCCGAAGGAGATCAAGACCCAGGAGCACCGGGTCGGCATGACGCCGGCGGCGGTGCGCGAGGCCATTCATCACGGCCACGAGGTGCTGATCGAAAGCGGCGCCGGGGCCGGCATCGGGGCGTCGGATGGCGACTACCGGGCGGCCGGGGCGAAGATCGCCGCCTCCGCCGCGGAGGTGTTCGCCAGCGCGGAGATGATCGTCAAGGTCAAGGAGCCGCAGGCGGTGGAGCGCCGGATGCTGCGCGAGGGGCAGATCCTGTTCACCTATCTGCATCTGGCGGCCGACGCGGAACTGACCCGCGAGCTGGTGGACAGCGGCGCGGTGTGCATCGCCTATGAGACGGTGACCGGGCCGGACGGCTCGCTGCCGCTGCTCTCGCCGATGTCGCAGGTGGCCGGCCGCATGGCCATTCAGGCCGCCGCCCACGCGCTGGAGAAGGAGCAGGGCGGGGCCGGGCTGCTGATCGGCGGCGTGCCCGGCGTCAAGCCGGCCCGGGTGTGCGTCATCGGCGGCGGCAACGTGGGCGAGAACGCCGCCGCCATGGCCATCGGGCTGGGGGCCGACGTGTTCATCCTGGAGAAGTCGCCGCCGCGCATGCAGACGCTGCATCGCATCTTCGGCCACGCGGTGAACACCGTCTACGCCACCCGGCTGGCCACCGAAGAGGAGGTGCTGGCCGCCGACGTGGTGATCGGGGCGGTGCTGATCCCCGGCGCGAAGGCGCCGAAGCTGATCTCGCGCGACATGGTGCGGCGCATGAAGCCGGGCAGCGTCATCGTCGATGTGGCCATCGATCAGGGCGGCATCGCGGAAACCTCCATGCCGACCACCCACGACGCGCCCACCTACGTGGTGGACGAGGTGGTGCACTATTGCGTCGCCAACATGCCCGGCGCGGTGGCCCGCACCTCCACCTACGCGCTCAACAACGCCACCTTGCCCTATGTGCTGGCCATCGCCGACAGGGGCTGGCCGGCGGCGCTGGCGGAGGACGAGGGGCTGCTCAATGGCCTGAACATCGCCCACGGCAAGATCACCCACGAGGCGGTGGCCCGCTCGCTGAACCTGGAATACACCGATCCGAAGCTGTTTCTGTGAGACCAGCTTTCAGGAAAATGGGCACAAAGTCCCTTGCCACG
>DRPD01000149.1 GCA_011374735.1 Thermopetrobacter sp. | reverse complement strand
GTCGGTCATCTCTTTCATGACCACGTGACGTAACACGCCCCGCCGCCGGGCAACAGCCTTTCCATGACCGCCGCCCCCACCATGAGCGCCGCCCCCGCCATGAGCGATCGAGGAAAGCCCCCTGCTGCAAGGGGCGGATGCTTATAAGATAAGGACTCTTCTTATAAGATGCTTATAAGACAAGGGGATGGTGGAAGGATGGGTGGGCGAATGGAGCGGTTGGGCCGGCGGTGGCGGGTGCGCCTGCCGCCCTACCGGTTGGTGGCGATCGGTGGCCGGGGCGGACGACTTCGGTAGAGGCTTGCGGGTGTGGCCCAAACCGCCGAAACCGGTTAGGGATGGGGGTATGAACCTGACCCCGCCGGCCATGCGCCTCGCGCTCGATGAAGCCCGCGCCGCCGCCGATCGCGGCGAGGTGCCGGTGGGCGCGGTCGTCACCGACGCCGCCGGCGAAGTGATCGCCGCGGCCGGCAACCGCGTCATCGAGTTGCGCGACCCCACCGCCCACGCCGAGCTGCTGGCCATCCGCGCCGCCAGCGCGCGGCTGGGCACCGAACGCCTCATAGATTGCGACCTGTTCGTCACCCTGGAGCCCTGCCCCATGTGCGCCCAGGCCATCGCGCTGGCCCGCCTGCGGCGGTTGTATTTCGCGGCCGACGATGCGAAGGGCGGCGGCGTGCATCATGGCCCGCGCCTGTTCGCGCAGCCCACCTGCCACCACCGCCCGGAGGTCTATGACGGCCTGGGGGCGGAGGAAGCCGCCCGCCTGTTGCGCGACTTCTTCCGCGACCGGCGATGACGCGCCCTCAGAACCGCCTGGTGAACCCGATGCGGAACAGGTGCACCTGGTCCTTGAACCAGTAGGGCTCCAGATTCTGGCTCAGCCCGCGATGCATGCCGAAATCCATGAACAGGTATTCGGCCTTCACCGTCCACTTGCCGCCCAGCGCGTATTCCACCCCGGCCCCGGCCACCCAGCCGGTGCGCAGCTTGCCGTCCCAGGAGCTTTCCGGCGTCGTGTTGCCCAGCGTCCAGTTGTCCGTCTGCATGAGCGCCGCGCCGCCGGTGACGTAAAGCAGCAGGTTATCAAGCATCAGCCAGCCGGCCCGCGCCCTCAGCGTGCCCCACAGCGGGCCGAAGGCGGGTTTCCAGACATGCCCGTCGAACACTTCCTTGTCATCCTGACGCAGCCCCATGAGGCCGATGTCGGCCTCGAGGCCGACAAGCACCGAGGCGTTGAACAGATGATTGTAGCCGATGCTCAGCGAGCCGTGGAAGCCGGACGGGGCGACCGCCGCCGTGCCGTGACCGCCGGCCCGCTGGTAGTTCTGGATGCTGCGCCCGAGGCCGAATCCGGCGCCGAGGCCGACATATAAGCCCTGCCAGGAAAGAATGCCGGCCCGGGCCGGGGTGATGGTGGCGGCGCCATTCTGGGCCAGCGCGGATGACGTGATGGCGGCCAGCAGGCCGGCGGCGATCAGGCCGCGGGAAATTGCGCTCTTCATCATGATCGATGGTTCCCCTGCTCGTTGCGTGGTTGGCGAATGCGCTTCAGCCCCCCCGCCGGCGGGAACCATCGGTGACGGGTGTGGGCATTGGGCGGCGCCATTGGCGCGGCAATGGGGAAATGTGATGACGCGCCCGCGCCGGGGCGCGAGATCAGGGCGCGGATGGCGCCGATTGTGGCGAATGGGTCAGGAAGGCACGCGCCTCGCCACAATCATGGCATGAAGCAGACGCGCCGGAGATGTCGGGAACGGGATTTCAGCGCCCGCCGCGCAGTTGCCGATAACGCCGCAGGGCGACTTCGGGGCCGGCGTAGGGCTCCTGCAATTCCACCGACCAGTAGCGCAGCTGGTCAAGCGGGATCGGCTGGCCGGTGACGGCGCAACGCACGAAGCCGCCGCGCCTGAGCACCTGAAAGTCGGCGTCGAGATAGCGCAGCTTCGCTTCCGTGCCGATGGCGGAAAATGTCTCGCGGCGGTTCATGCTCATTCCATATCGCGTCCGGCGGCCGATGACAATCACCGCCGGCGGGAGAATTCATGATGCGGCGATGGAGGCCTCGCCCGGAATCGAACCGGGGTATACGGATTTGCAGTCCGCTGCGTCACCACTCCGCCACGAGGCCGTCTCTGGCGCCGATATAGGCCATGCGGCGGTGCTTGACAATCGCCCTGTTGGCACAATGGTTGCCGCTTCGCTTGTGGGCGGTATGATCTGCATACATGACAAGACGGCCCGGATGTGGTCTTTTCCTGAAATGATGATTCAAGGCGCCGGGGGCGGGCCGCCCGTGGAGGCAGGCAGAGCATGAACAACGCACGCAATATCGCCGTGGCCATGGCGCTCGCTTGGGCGGCCCTCGCCACGCCGCCGGCCGGCGCCGAAACGCTGCGCGCCGCGCTGGCCGCCGCGTGGCGCGGCAATCCGCAGATCCGGGTGGAGCGGGCCAGGCAGGACGCCCGGGTGGAAAAGATCGAACAGGCCAAGGGTGGCTGGCGCCCGCGGGTGGACGTCAAGGCCACCGCCACGGCCGGGGTCAAGGCCGTGACGCCGGATCCGGCCGGGACCCTGAGCGGCGGCTACGCCAATTACAACGTCACCTTCAACGTCGGACAGTCGATCTACGATGGCGGGCGCACCCGGGCCAGCGTCGACAGCGCGCGGGCCGGCGCGGCGGCCGGGCGCTACTCGGTGCTGCTGGCCGAGCAGAAGGTGCTGCTGGACGCCGTCAACGCCTACATGGACGTGGTGCGCGATACGCGCATCGTGGCCATGCGGGCGCGCAACATCCGGGTTCTGAAAGGGCAGCTGAGGGCGGCCCGCGCCCGCCTGCAAGCCGGCGAGATCACCCGCACCGGCGTCGCCCAGGCGCGCGCCGCGCTGGCCAAGGCGCGGGCCGATTACGCCCAGGCGCGCGCCGCGCTGGCCGCCTCCAAGGCGCGCTACCGGCAGGCCATCGGCCATGCCCCTTCGCGCCTGCGCTTCCCGCGCCACCCGCCGCGCCTGCCGCGCACGCTGACGGCGGCCCTGCGGCGGGCCGGACGTCACCACCCGCAGACGCTGGCCGCCGCCTGGAAATACGAGGCCGCCGGCCATGGCGTCGAGGCGGCGCGCGCCGCCATGCGCCCGCGGCTGTCGCTGCAAGGGCAATTGGGCTATAACGGCAGCGGCCAGTATGGCCTGACCGCCAGCGGGTTCAGCGGGGTGGACATCCGCCTGCTGGGTGTGCTGGAGGTGCCGCTGTATCAAGGCGGCGTGGCCCGATCGGCACTCAGGGAAGCGGCGCACAACGCCCGCGCCGCCAGCCTGTCCATCGCCACGGCGCGGCGCGCCGTGCGCCAGCAGGTGGTCGGCGCGTGGAACAACCATCTGGCCCTCAATGACATGATCTCCGCCGCCATCGCCCAGGTGCGCGCCGCGAAGCTGGCGCTCGATGGCGTTCAGGCGGAATACAAGGCCGGCACCCGCACCACGCAGGACGTGCTGAACGCCCGTCAGGCCCTGTTGTCGGCCAGGGTCAATCTGGTGACGGCGCGGGCCTCGAGGGTCAAGGCGGCCTATGCCCTGTTGGCGGCGATCGGCGATCTGACGGCGCGCCGCCTGCATCTGTCGCGGCGCTGAGCTGGGCCGGAAAACGCCGCGCGACCCTGTGGAAACCACCGGCCGCGCCATAGGGGCGGCGCAACGCTTGCGATACAATGCCTCCAGCGGCGCATGATTCGTGCGTGCGGCGCGCTTTCGTGTGTGAGAGGCAACGGTATTGGAGCGGGTGATGAGCATCGACCGGCCGCGGATCGAGATGACCGACATGCTGGCTTCCATTCGCGAGGCCATCGAAAAGGAAACCGCGGGTCTGCGGCAGGCGGCGGCCACGGACGACACGCGCGATGCAGACCCCGTCCTGGCCGAAGACGACCTGCAATTCACCGATCAGGCACATGAGCCGACCTTTCTGCGCCGCTTGCCGGAGCGTGACGCACCGCCGGCGCCGCTTGCCGGAGCGGCCGGTTCCGCCGAACGGGAAGCGCGGCCGCGCACGGCCTCCCGGCCCCATCTGCATGCCGTCGGCGGCGCTGGCGGATCAGCGGCGATGGCCGTCGAGGCGTCCTCATCGCCGGCGCCGGAACCGGCGCGGACGCAACCGGAGGCGGCGCCGGAGCTCGGCCCGGCGCTGGAGCGCCTGGCGCGCGAGATGCTCAAGCCGATGCTGCGCGAATGGCTGGACGACTACCTGCCGGGGCTGGTGGAAGAGATGGTGCGCGAGGAGATCGTGCGCATTCTGCAAAAGGGCCTGAGCGGCGGCACCGGCGGCGTCTGAGCGGCAAACGGCGGCTTGCGCCCTCCCCCATGCTTGTCTATTAGGTTTGCGCGGCTTTTTCGCCTTCGGGCGGCAATCATCGGGCGGTCTTCGATGCTGGACAAGCACTTCGATCCGAAAGACACGGAACAGCGCCTGTATGCGGCGTGGGAAAAAGCCGGGGCGTTCAGGCCGTCGGGCAGCGGCGAGCCGTTCTGCATCGTCATCCCGCCGCCCAACGTCACCGGCTCATTGCACATGGGCCACGCGCTCAACAACACGCTGCAGGACATTCTCATCCGCATGATGCGCATGCGCGGCCGCGACGTGCTGTGGCAGCCGGGCACCGATCACGCCGGCATTGCCACCCAGATGGTGGTGGAGCGCAAGCTGGCCGCCGAGGGCAAGCCGGGCCGCCGCGAGATGGGCCGCGAGACGTTCCTTGAGGAAGTCTGGAAGTGGAAGGAGGAATCC
>DRPD01000148.1 GCA_011374735.1 Thermopetrobacter sp. | reverse complement strand
CCGCCGGGGCGCGTTCCTTCAGCGCCAGCGCCGGCGCGCGGCCGGCCGGGGTGGTGAAAATGACAGTGGGCGCCTCGTGCGCCGTTTTCACCACCTGTGCGTCCGCTGTGGTGCGCATGGCGGAGTCCAGCACCACGCGCAAGGGTGAACGCTCTTGAAGCCCCGGCAGGCGGCAGGTGAGCGCCGGGTCGTCGGCCGCGATGGTGCCCGCCCCCACCAGAATGGCGTCGGCCTCCGCCCGCATCAGGTGGGCGCGGGCCAGGGCCTGCTTTCCGGTGATGGCGGTGGGCCTGCCCGGTGCGGCGGCGATCATGCCGTCGGCGGAGACGGCCAGCTTCAGCATCACGTGCGGGCGGCCCCGCTCGATGCGGCTTAAGAACCCGCGCAGCACATGGCGGGCCTCCTCGCGCAGCACGCCGTGCACCACCTCGACGCCGCGCGCCGCCAGCGCCTCCAGCCCCTGCCCCTTCACGCGCGGGTCGGCGTCGCGCATGGCCACCACCACCCGCTTGATGCCGGCGTCGGCCAGCGCCTCGGTGCACGGCGGCGTCCGCCCATGATGGGAACATGGCTCCAGCGTCACGTAAGCCGTCGCGCCTTGCGCCTTTTCGCCGGCCATGGCCAGCGCCTCGGTTTCCGCATGGGGGCGGCCGGCCGGCGCGGTGACGCCGGTGCCGATGACCACATCGTCCTTCACGATGACGCAGCCCACGGCCGGGTTTTCCGCCGTCGCGCCCAGCGCCCGGCGGGCGATGCGGATGGCGTGAGCCATGTGGCGTTCGTCGGCCCGCGCGGCGACCTCCGGCCCGTTGATGGCGCAGACGCTCATGCCTCGCCGTCTCCGGTCATGGCGCTCAGGAAATCGCGGAAATCCTCCGCTTGCGTGAAGTTGCGATAGACGGAGGCGTAACGGACGAAGGCCACGTCATCGAGTTTCTTCAGGCCCTCCATGACCAGCTCGCCGATGGCGCTGGAGGGGATTTCCGTCTCGCCGCGGGTTTCCAGCTGGCGGACGATGCCGGCGATCAGGCGTTCGACGCGTTCCTCGTCCACGTCGCGCTTGCGCAGGGCGATGTGGATGGAGCGGGACAGCTTGTCGCGCTCGAAGGCCGCCTTGCGGCCGTCGCGCTTGATGACCACCAGCTCGCGCAACTGCACGCGCTCGTAAGTCGTGAAGCGCGCCCCGCATTCGGCGCATTCGCGGCGGCGGCGGATGGCCGCGCCGTCCTCGGCCGGACGGCTGTCCTTCACCTGGGTGTTCTCCGATGCACAAAACGGGCAGCGCATGGGGGTGTGTTATCACGCAGCGGTGTCAGGATAAACCGGGAAGCGGGCGGTGAGCTGAAGCACCTTCTGTTTCACCGCCTCTTCCACCGCCCGGTTGCCCTCCTCGCCGTTGGCCTTCAGGCCGTCGAGCACTTCGAGGATCATCTCCGCCGTCTGGGCGAATTCTTCCCGCCCGAAGCCGCGGGTGGTGGCGGCCGGGGTGCCCAGCCGGATGCCGGAAGTGACGAACGGCTTTTGCGGGTCGTTGGGCACGGCGTTCTTGTTGCAGGTGATGAAGGCGCGGCCCAGCGCATGCTCCGCCGCCTTGCCGGTCAGCGCCTTGGGCCGCAAGTCCACCAGCACCACGTGGGTGTCCGTGCCGCCGGAGACGATGTCCAGCCCGCCGTCGATCAGCTTCTCGGCCAGCAGCTTCGCGTTGTCCACCACCGCTTGCGCGTATGCCTTGAACTCCGGCTGCAGCGCCTCGCCGAAGGCCACCGCCTTGGCGGCGATGACGTGCATCAGCGGGCCGCCCTGCAAGCCGGGAAAGATGGCGGAGTTGATCTTCTTCGCCAGCGCCTCGTCGTTGGTCAGGATCATGCCGCCGCGCGGGCCGCGCAGGGTCTTGTGGGTGGTGGTGGTAACCACGTGGGCGTGTTCCAGTGGATTGGGGTGCGCGCTGCCGGCCACCAGACCGGCGAAGTGGGCCATGTCCACCATGAGATAAGCGCCGACGGAATCGGCGATGGCGCGGAACTTCGCGAAGTCGATGACGCGCGAATAGGCGGAGCCGCCGGCGATGATGAGTTTCGGCTTGTGCTCTTCCGCCAGCTGCGCCACCTGCTCGTAATCGATCAGGTCGGTGCCCTCCTGAAGCCCATAGGCCACCACGTCGAACCACT
>DRPD01000147.1 GCA_011374735.1 Thermopetrobacter sp. | reverse complement strand
GCGAAGGTGCGCGAGATGCTGGCCGCCATGGACGGGGGCGCCTGATGGACGCGCTCGCGGCGCAGAACGCCGCCATTATCGCCATGCTTCAGGAAGCGGGGTTCGCGCCGGTCGATCCGCCCATCATGCAGCCGGCGGACGTGTTCCTGGAAAAATCCGGCGAGGCGATCCGGGCGCGCACCTATCTGTTCGCCGATCCGGACGGGCGGACGGAGCTGTGCCTGCGCCCCGATCTGACGGTGCCGGTGTGCCGCTGGCATCTGGAGACGGCGGCCGATCCGGAACGGGAAGCGCGCTATTGCTATTGCGGCGACGTGTTCCGCCATCACGGCGCGGCGGACGCGCTGACGCCGAACGAATATCCGCAGGCCGGGCTGGAATGGTTCGGCGTTGACGATGCGGCGGCGGACGCGGCGGTGATGCGGCTGGCGCTGGAGGCGCTCAAGGTGGCCGGCGTCAGCCCCGCCGCCGTCACCATTGGCGACGTGGGGCTGATCCGCGCCCTGCTGGACAGCATCGACATGCCGGCGCGCTGGCGGGCACGACTGCTGCTGCGCTTTCACCGGCCGGAGGCGTTTCACGCCACCCTCGCCGCCATGCGCGCGCCAGCGGAGAGCGCCGCGCCGGCGCTGGCCGCCACGACGCTGGAAGAGGCCGTGCGGGAAGTGGAGCACATCCTCGCCGAACGGGGCCTCGCGCCGGTGGGGCGACAGGTGGAGGAGATCGCCGCGCGGCTGCTGGAGAAGGCGCTCGATGCCCGCGCCGCGCCGCTGACCGATGCGCAAGTGGCGCTGATCGAGCGGCTGCTGGCCATTTCCGGGCCGGCGGCGGACTGCGTGGCGGACTTGCGGGCGCTGGCGGCGGAGGCCGGCGGGCCGATGGTGGATGCCGTGGCACGCTTCGGGCGTCTGGTGGAGGCGCTTGAGGGAACAAAGATGCACTTCGACGCGGCGTTCGGGCGCGGCCTCGACTACTACACCGGCTTCGTGTTCCAGATCGACGCCGATTGCGGCTCCCGGGTGCTGCCGGTGGCCGGCGGCGGGCGCTATGACGACATGCTGGAAAGCCTCGGCGGGCCGGCGGTGCCGGCGTGCGGCTTCGCGGTGCACACGGTGCGCCTGCTGGCGGCGGGAGGCGGGGCATGAGCGCACCGTTGCGACTCGCTCTGCCGTCGAAGGGGCGGCTGATGGACGACACCATCGCGCTGTTCGCCGCCGCCGGGTTCGACATCCGCCGCGACGGCCGCGGCTATCGCGGCCACATCTCCGGCATCGACGATGTGGAGATGCTGTTTCTCTCCGCTTCGGAAATCGCCGGACAATTGATGGCCGGCGAGATCGACGCCGGGGTGACGGGCCTCGACCTGCTGCACGAGACGCTGCCCGACGTGGCGGCGGCGCTGGCCGATCCGCTGCCGCTGGGCTTCGGCCATGCGGACGTGATCGTGGCGGCGCCGGAAAGCTGGCTCGATTGCGCCGGCATGGACGATCTGGCGGAGATCGCGGAGGACTTCTTCCGCCGCCACGGACGGCGCATCCGGGTGGCGACGAAATACCTGCGGCTGACAAGGCGGTTCTTCGCCGAACACGGCATCGCCGGATACCGCACGGTGATGAGCGCCGGGGCCACGGAGGGCGCGCCGGCGGCGGGCATGGCGGAGCTGATCGTCGATATCACCTCCACCGGCTCGACCTTGCAGGCCAACCAGCTGAAGGTGCTTGACGACGGGGTGATCCTGCGCTCCGAAGCGGCGCTGGCGGTGCGCCGGGAACGGGCCGCGCATCCGGCGGCGGCGGTGCTGACGGCACGTCTGAAGAGCGCCCGGCGGCCGGGGTGAAAAATCCCTTAACGTTATCGATTCGTTAACCGCCGGCGGCGTTCAATCATGGCCGATTCCACTGCCCTGTTTTCAATGGGAGCGCCCGGCCTTGAAAGCCTCGTTCGCCGACATCCCGTTTCCGTTCGCCCTGCCCGCCCTGCGGCGCGGGACGCTCAAGGGGCGGCGACTGCGGGTGTTGGCGCTGGCGCGCCCCATCGCCCGGCCGGCCTGGCCGCGCCCGGGCACGGCCGATGCGCTTTATGCCGGCATATTCGACCTGGCCGGGGTGCGCCAGGAAAGCCACGGACGGCCGATCTTCGCGCTTAAGACCGATGACGCCGGCTGGCTGGCGGCGCTGCATGGCTTCGACTGGCTGGCCACGCTGGCGGACGGCGGCGGACGGCTGCATCTGCTCATGGCGCGCCGGATGATCGGCGATTGGGTGGAAGCAGCGGCGCGGTTGCCCGATATCGCCCATGAACCGGACGTGACGGCGAGGCGCGTCATCAACTGGATCACGCTGGCGCCGGCGCTGCTGGAAGGAGCGCCCGGACGCTTCGCGGGGCTGTTTCATCTCGCACTGGCGCAACAGGTCAGGCGGCTGCTGGCATTCACCACCCGGCGGCTGGCGCCCGCCGCCCGGCTGCGGGTGCTGCTGGCGCTGGGCCATGCCACGACGGCGCTGCGGGGGCTCGATCACCTGCGCGATCAGAGCCTGGCGGCGCTGGCGGAGGAACTTCAGTGGCAAATCCTGCCCGATGGCGGGCATGTGTCGCGCTCGCCCGCGGTGCTGCTCGACATCGTGGCGGCGTTGATCCCGCTGCGCGCGGCGCTGACG
>DRPD01000146.1 GCA_011374735.1 Thermopetrobacter sp. | reverse complement strand
GTGGGCGCGGGCACCACGCTGGCGCAGATCGTCGCCATGGTGGGCGAGGCGCGGCGCACCCGCGCGCCCATCCAGTCGGTGGCCGACAAGTTCGCAGGCTGGTTCGTGCCCGCCGTGGTGCTGGTGGCCATCGCCGCCTTTATCGCCTGGATGCTGCTGGGGCCGGAGCCGCGCTTCGCCTATGCCATCGTGGCGGCGGTTTCGGTGCTTATCATCGCCTGCCCCTGCGCCTTCGGCATGGCCACGCCCATGTCCATCACCGTGGCCGCCGGGCGCGGGGCGCGCTCCGGCATCCTGATCAAGGACGCCGCCCATCTGGAGCGGCTGGCCGAGGCCGATACTCTGATCATCGACAAGACCGGCACCATCACGAAGGGCAAGCCGGAGGTGACGGACATCGTGGCCGCCGAGGGCGTGGCGCAAACCGGCGTTCTGGCGCTGGCGGCCTCGGCGGAGGCCGGCTCCACCCATCCGCTGGCCGAGGCCATCCTGCGCAAGGCGCAGGAAGAAGGCGCGAAACCGGCCAGGGCCGAGCGCTTCGAGACGCGCACGGGGCTTGGCGTTCTCGCCGTCATCGGCGGCAGGACGCTCGCTCTTGGCAACGCCGCGCTGATGGGCGAGCTGAATGTGGATACAGGGCCCCTCGAGGCCGAGGCGGCGCGGCTGCGCGGCGAGGGCAAGACGGCGGTGTTTCTCGCCGCCGGGGACAAGCTGCTCGGCCTGCTGGCCATCGCCGATCCAGTGAAGGACAACGCCGCACAGGCGCTGAAGGAACTGAGAGCGCACGGCGTGAAGCACATCATCATGGCCACCGGCGACGAGGAAGCCACGGCGAAGGCGGTGGCCAGGCAGGGCGGTATCGAGGAAATCGCCGCGGCCCAGACGCCGGCGGACAAGGCGGCGCTGGTGCGCAAGCTGAAGGGCGAAGGGCGCATCGTCGCCATGGCGGGCGATGGCGTCAACGACGCTCCGGCCATGGCCGAGGCCGATTCGGCCATCGCCATGGCCACCGGCTCGCAGGTGGCGGTGGAGAGCGCCGGGCTGACGCTGCTGAAGGGCGATCTGTCGAAGCTGGTCAAGGCGCGGACGCTGGCCGAGGCCACCTTGAAAAACGTCAAGCAGAACCTGTTTTTCGCCGTCATCTACAACGGCCTGGGCATTCCCGTGGCGGCCGGCGTTCTCTATCCCGTGCTGGGGGTTCTGCTTTCGCCCATCATCGCGGCGGCGGCCATGAGCATGTCGTCGGTGTCGGTGATCTCCAACGCCCTGCGGCTGGGGCGGGTGAAGCTGTGAGGCGTCCCAAAACCGGCGCATGGCGGAAAAAACCGTGCGCCGGTCACGGACTTTTGAGGCCGGGACTGGAATATATTAGCTATCATGCATATACATGGCGTGAGCGCGCCGCCCGGTGACAGCCCGGCCGGCGCTTGACGCACGCTAACCACAGGGAACGAAGCATGTTCGATTTTCTCAAGCCCAAACCGGCGGGCGAGGTGATGACCGCGAAGGAAGCCCACGAGGCGCTCGG
>DRPD01000145.1 GCA_011374735.1 Thermopetrobacter sp. | reverse complement strand
GGCGACGTGCCGGTGGTCGTCAACGGCGACATCGACGGCTTGCCGGCGGCGGAAGCGGCGCTGGCCCAATCGGGGGCGGCGGCCGTGATGGTGGGCCGGGCCGCGCAAGGGCGTCCGTGGTTCGCGGGCGAGCTGGCCGAACGGCTGGAGGCGGGCCGTGGCATGGCGCCGTTGCCGCTGGCGCGGCAAGTGGCGGAAACCGGGCGGTTGCTGGAGGACATGCTGCGTCATCATGGCGTCGAGCAGGGTCTGAAGCGCATGCGCAAGCACCTGGGCTGGGCGCTGGCGCGCTGGCGCGAGGCCGGGTATCTGACGATGCGGGAGGCGAAGGAATGGCGGGCCCGGCTGGTGCGCAACGACGATGCGAAACAGGTGACGGCCGAGTTGCGGACGCTGGGCGAGATGATGGGTGAGCGACGGCTGGTCGCTTGCGAGCCATGACCGACAGGCGCGAGAAGGAGGCGGAGCTGTGCATGGCGGCGCTGATGGCGCTGCCCAATCCGCTGTTGCTGATCGCCGCCGATGACGGGCTGCTGTTCGTCAACACGGCGGCGGAGAGCTTCTTTCAGGCCTCCGCGAAGATGCTGCAGAAATACGGGCTGGCGGCGATCGTGCCGTTTTCCTCGCCGCTGATGCGGCTGATCGAACAGGTGCGCGGCAGCGCCGCGGTCATCAATGAATACGAGGTCACCGTCGGCACGCCGCAGACCGGCGGTGAGCGCATCGTCGATCTGCAGGTGGCGCTGGTGCCGGAGCTGGAGCGGGTGGTGATGATCCAGCTGTGGCCGCGCTCCGCGGCGCAGAAGATCGACCGTCAGCTCAGTTCCCGTTCGGCGGTGCGCACGGTGAGCGGCATGGCGGCGATGCTGGCCCATGAGATCAAGAATCCGTTGTCCGGCATTCACGGGGCGGCGCAATTGATCGAACCGGCGCTGGAGGAGGAAGACCGGGCGCTGGCGCGGCTGATCCGCGACGAGGTGGGGCGCATCCGCGAACTGGTGGACCAGATGGAGGTGTTCACCGACGAACGCCCGCCGAGGCGCGAACCGGTCAACATCCACCATGTGCTCGATCACGTGAAGAAGGTGGCGCAAAGCGGGTTCGCGCGCGGCATTCCCATCGAGGAAGTCTACGATCCTTCGCTGCCGCCGGTGCCGGGCAGCCGCGATCAGCTGGTGCAGGTGATGCTCAACCTGTTGAAGAACGCCGCGGAGGCGGTCATGGGCGGCGGCGGCGCTGGGCGCATCCGGCTGGCCACCGCCTACCGCCCCGGGGTGCGCATCCGGGTGCCGGAGGCCAACACCCGGGTGGCGTTGCCGCTGGAGGTGACGATCCGCAACACCGGCCAGCCGGTGCCGGAGGACATCCGGGAGGATATCTTCGAGCCGTTCGTCACCTCGAAGTCCACCGGCAAGGGCCTGGGGCTGGCGCTGGTGGCCAAGATCGTGCGCGACCATGGCGGCATCATCGACTTCACGTCCGATGAACGGGCCACCACGTTCCGCATTCTGCTGCCGGTGATGGAGGAGGAGACATGAGCGGCGATGAACACACCATCATGGTCGTCGATGACGACACCTCGGTGCGCACCGTGCTGACCCGCGCCCTGACCCGGGCCGGCTACCGGGTCGTTTCCGGCTCCACCGCCGCCGCCATGTGGCAGATGGTGTCGGCCGGCGAGGGGGACGTGCTGATCACCGACGTGGTGCTGCCGGACGAGGACGCCTTCACCCTGTTGCCGCGCATCCGCGAGAAACGCCCCGAGTTGCCGGTGGTGGTGATGAGCGCGCGCAACACCATCATGACCGCCATCACGGCGGCGGAGAAGGGGGCCTTCGAATACCTGCCCAAGCCGTTCGATCTCAACGAGATGCTGAACGTGGTGCGCCGCGCCCTGGAGCAGGCCAGCCAGCCGCGCGACGCCGGCGCTCCCCGGCAGCCGCGCGAACAGCTGCCGCTGATCGGCCGCTCCAGGGCCATGCAGGACATCTACCGCATCATCGCGCGCATGACCCAGACCGACCTGACGGTGATGATCTATGGCGAATCCGGCACCGGCAAGGAGCTGGTGGCGCGGGTGCTGCACGACTTCGGCAAGCGCCGCAACGGCCCGTTCGTGGCGCTGAACATGGCGGCCATCCCCCGCGAGCTGATCGAATCGGAGCTGTTCGGCCACGAGAAGGGGGCCTTCACCGGTGCGGCGGCGCGCAAGAGCGGCCATTTCGAACAGGCGCGCGGCGGCACCCTGTTTCTCGACGAGATCGGCGACATGCCGATGGAGGCGCAGACCCGGCTGCTCAGGGTGTTGCAGGAAGGCGAGTTCACCACCGTCGGCGGCAGCACGCCGATCAAGGCCGATGTGCGCATCATCGCCGCCACGCACCGCAACCTGAAGCAGATGATCGCCGCCGGGCGCTTCCGCGAGGATTTGTATTTCCGCCTCAACGTGGTGCCGGTGCGGCTGCCGCCGTTGCGCGAACGGGTGGACGACATCCCCGATCTGGTCGGCCATTTCCTGCAGACGGCGGAGGAGGGCGGCGTGAAGCGTTTCACGCCGGAGGCCATCGCGCGGTTGCTTCAGCATGCCTGGCCGGGCAACGTGCGCGAACTGGAGAACCTGGTGCGCCGCATCGCCGCCATCTATTCCGAGGAGGAGATCGGCCCGGACATCATCGAGAAGGAATTGTCGGAAACCAGCACCAGCGCCATCGCCGACGCCGCCGCCGCCTCGCTGGGGGAGCTGGTGGAGAAGTGGATCGAGGGGCATTTCGCCCGCCACGGCGAGGCCGGGCCGCCGCCGGGGCTTTATGACCGGGTGATCCGCGAGGTGGAAACGCCGCTGATCTCCGCCGCCCTGGCGTTCACCGGCGGCAACCAGGTGAAGGCGGCGCAGTTGCTGGGCATCAATCGCAACCCCCTGCGCAGCCGTATTCGCGACCTGGGATTGACGGTGATGCGCACCGGCCGGGCGATGCGCCGCTGACCCCATGCACCGATGGTTTCCAGCCGGTTAGCGCCGGCT
>DRPD01000144.1 GCA_011374735.1 Thermopetrobacter sp. | reverse complement strand
TGGCGCGAGCGACGGGACTCGAACCCGCGACCTCCGGCGTGACAGGCCGGCGTTCTGACCAACTGAACTACGCCCGCTAAAGGATCAGTGGTGGAAGAGCTGGCAGTCCCTTATCGCCGTGCCGACGGCAAGTCAAGGCGATTTGCGCGAATCTTCGCCGTAAGCTAGGAATCGCGACATGAGCGGTGGCTGCAAGGGAGGCGATGACATGGCGCGCGATGGTGGCGACGGGCGCATTTTCATCCGGGCGGAGCGGGCGTTTTCCCGGCATTTCGATCCGCTGGGCAATTTGCTGGTGGACGTCTTTCACTACATCGCCCTGTTCGCCATCGGCGCACTGACTTTCTGGGCGGCGGTGCAGGAAGTGCTGCTGATGTTCCAGAAGAGCCATGCGACGGTGGAAGATCTGCTGTTGCTGTTCATCTATCTGGAGATCGGCTCGATGGTGGGGATCTATTTCCGCACCAACCGGCTGCCGGTGCGGTTTCTGGTGTATGTGGCGATCACCGCCCTGACCCGGCTGCTGATCGGCGAGGCCGGCAAGCACAGCGACAGCCATCTGGACATGATGTTCATCGCCGGCTCCACTCTGCTGCTGGCGGTGGCGCTGCTGGTGTTGCGCTACGGCTCCAGTCAATTTCCCAGCCCGCCGACCGACCAGGCGTCGCTGTTGCGCCGCGCGCCGGCCAGGGACAAACGCGAGACGTGATCAGTCCCCCTCTTCCAGCAGGGCGATGAGGGCGGAGGTGTCCATGCGGCCATAGCCCTTGGCCTGCAACTGGGCGTAGAATTGATCGACGAGCGCGGTGACGGGCAGTCGCGCGCCGTTGGCGCGGGCTTCCTCCAGACAGATGCGGAAATCCTTGCGCATCCAGTCGATGGCGAAACCGAAATCGAATGCGCCCCGCGCCATGGTGGCCGCACGGTTATCCATCTGCCAGCTTTGCGCCGCGCCCTCTCTCAGCACTTCGAATACCTGTTGCACGTCCAGCCCGGCGCGTTGGCAGAAGTGCACGGCCTCGGCCAGCGCCTGGATCAAGCCGCCGATGCAGATCTGGTTGACCATCTTGGCCAGCTGCCCGGCCCCGGCCGGGCCCAGCAGGGCGTGCTTGCGGGCGTAAGCCGCCATCAATGGCGCGGCAGCGTCATAGGCGGCCGGCGAACCGCCGCACATGATGGTGAGCTGACCGTTTTCCGCCCCCGCCTGACCGCCGGAGACCGGCGCGTCTAGCCACATGAGACCGCGGGCGGCGGCCTCTTCGCTCAATTCGCGGGCCAGCTCGGCGCTGGCCGTGGTGTGATCGACGAACAGCGCGCCGTCGCGCATGGTGGAAAAGGCGCCGTGGTCGCCGATGGTGACGGCGCGCACGTCATCCACATCGCCGACACAGGCGAACACCGCGTCGGCGCCGGCCGCCGCCTCGGCCGGGGTGGCGGCCAGCGCGCCGCCGTGGCGCTTGATCCAGGCTTCGGCTTTCGCGCGGGTGCGGTTGTAAACGGTGACCTCATGGCCGGCCGCGGCCACATGACCGGCCATGGGAAAACCCATCACGCCCAGCCCGATGAATGCCAGTTTCGCCATCTGCGCCGCCCTCTTTGCAATGGTGGAAAAGGATCGTGGCCAAGCGCGGCCAGTCGTTGCCCACCGGCAGTTTGCGCAGTAATATCGGCAAGGGCAAGGGGCAAAGGGGCAGGCAGGGAGTTCATCGGTCCATGAGCGTCGAGCGGCAGACGTTCCCGCAATTCTTCATCACCTCGGAGGGCAAGTGCGCCTATCTGCCCGGGCGCGTGGAGCGCAAGGTGTTCACCCATCTGGTGAGCTTCGAGGCTTCGGAGCTGAACGACCTGCTGACCAGGACCGGCTTTCGCCGCTCACAGAACATCGCCTATCGCCCGGCCTGCGAGGGTTGTCAGAATTGCGTGCCGGTGCGCATCCCGGTGGATGACTTCGCGCCGTCGCGCACCATGCGCAAGATCCGGCGGCGCAACGCCGATCTGATCGGTGAGTTCGCGCCGCCGAAGGTGACGATGGAGCATTACGAGCTGTTCCGCCGCTATATCGACCACCGCCACGGCGACGGCTCCATGGCCGGCATGACGGTGCAGGATTTCACCGCCATGGTGGAGGAGACGTTCGTCGATACCAGGCTGGTGACCTACCGGCGCCGCCCGCGGCCGTCGATGCCGGCGCCGGACGCGCGGCGCGGGGCGCTGCTGGCCTGCGCGCTCACCGACGTGCACGATGACGGGTTGTCGATGATCTATTCGTTCTACGATCCCGATGCGCGGGCGCGCTCGCCGGGCACCCACATGATTCTCGAACACGTGGAGCGGGCGCGGCGCATGGGCTTGCCATACGTCTATCTGGGCTACTGGGTGCCGGGGTCGGCCAAGATGGACTACAAGGCGCGCTTTCTGCCGCAGGACCGGCTGATCGACAATCAATGGGTGCGCATCGGCCGCTGAGCATCACCACAGCGTCTGCAATCCGAAAAACACCACGGCGGCCAGCAGGACGGCGAGCTCCACCCGGCGGCTGACGGCCCAGATGACCGTGCCGGCCATCATCGCCGTGAGACGTTCGGCCAGCGTGGTTGCGGCCAGGAATCCGGCCGGGTGGACGATGATGTTGGCGACCAGCGCCGCCACCAGCGCCACCGCCACCGCCCGCACCCATTGCAGCGCCACGCCGTCCGCATCGATGCGCCGGGCCAGCAGCGCGCCCAGCAGGCGCCACACCGCCGTGGCCGGCACGGCCAGCGCCAGGGCCAGCAGGAAGGTGGTGGTGGGGATCGTCGTCATCGCCCGGCCCTGCCCCGCCCCAGGCGGCCGATCAGAAAGGCCAGGGTGCCGCCGCCAAGGCCGGCCAGCAGCATGTCGAAGCCCGGCCAGACGATGCGCAGCGCCGGCCCGGCCAGCGCCCCGGCGGCGATGGCCAGCCAGTCGGCGCGGTGGCGCGCGCCGTCGAGCAAGGCGATGAAGAAGAAGGCCGGAGTGAACAGCACCAGCGTGGCGGCCAGCGCCACCGGCAGGCGGCCGGCCAGCAGATAGCCGGTGGCGGTGGCCGCCACCATGCCGGTCAGCAGCGCCGTGCCCAGCCCGATCACCCATGGCAGACGGCCGGGGCGCGGCACGGCATCGAGATGCATGTCGGAGACGATCCACACCGTGGCGGCGATGTAATGGGCCGCCCACCATGCGGGCCATGCGGAGGCGCCGGGCAGCCGGGCGCGGGCCAGCACCAGCACCACCATCGGCATCAGGCGCACCGCCGTCAGGGTCACGGCGGCGGCGACCAGCGGCAGCGGCAGGCCGGCGGCCAGTCCTTCCACCATCACCACCTGGCCCGGCAGCGCCCAGACGAAGATGGTGCTGAGCAGTCCCGGCCACAGCGGCAGATGCAAGGCACGCAGCATGGCCCCGAAGCCGGCGAAGGAGAGCGCCATGACCAACCCGGCCAGCGACAGGGCGCGGCGCGCCCCGGCGGCGGCGAATGACCATTCGTAGGCGCGCGCCACCTTCACCTAGACCTGCTCCAGCTCGATCAGGGTGCCGTTGAAGTCCTTCGGGTGCAGGAACAGCACCGGCTTGCCGTGGGCGCCGATCTTCGGCTCACCGTCGCCCAGGATGCGCGCGCCTCGCGCCTTCAGGTGATCGCGCGCCGCGATGATGTCGGCCACCTCGTAGCACACGTGGTGGATGCCGCCAGCCGGGTGGCGCTTCAGGAAATTGGCGATCGGCGAATCGTCGCCCAGCGGCTGAAGCAGCTCGATCTTCGTGTTGGGCAGGTTGACGAACACCACCCGCACGCCGTGTTCGGGCTGGTCCAGCGGCTCGGACACCTCCGCGCCCAGCATGGCGCGGTAGGTTTGCGCCGCGGCGGCCAGGTCGGGCACCGCGATAGCGACATGATTGAGCCGGCCGATCATCGTCTCGCTCCTTCCTTCGACAGGATGATATCAGCGCAACTTCACCGCCAGGGGCAAGGGGATCGTTGGTATCATCTCACCGGCAGCAGGAAGGTGGCCGGCGGGCGGCGCTCGTCGAAGCACACGTTGTAGGTTCTGAGAGCCGCCGCGGTGGTCATCACCTCCAGCCCCATGCCGGCGGCGATGGCGGCGCGCATCAGCCAATCGGGCGGCGCGATGTGCCTCTCGCCGGCGCCGAACAGAATGAAGGCCGTCTGCGGCGCCGCCAGCCCGGCCGCGAAGGCATGCACGGTCAGCTCCTCAAGACGGGTGTGCGGCCAGTCGTAAACGCCGTCGGGCAGGATGCACAGGCCGCCTTCATGGCGCATGCCGGCGCCGAAGCGGAAGGCGCCGTCGCCATAGCCCGTCAGGGCCACCGGTTGCGGCCACAGGCGGCGCATGGCGGCCTCACGGCGTTTCGGTGGAAGGGCGCGCCTTGTCTTCCGCCGCGAACAGCCGCGCGCCCAGCCAGATGAGGATCGGCGCGGCGATGAAGATGGATGAATAGGTGCCGATGAACACGCCCCACAGCATGGTGAAGGTGAAACCGCGGATCACCTCGCCGCCCAGGAAATACAGGGCCAGCAGGGCCAGCGCCGTGGACACGGAGGTGAGCACCGTGCGCGAGAGCATCTCGTTGAGCGACAGGTCGATCAGCTCGGCCAGCGACTTCTTCTTGTAGCGGCGCATGTTCTCGCGGATGCGGTCATAGACCACCACGGTGTCGTTCAGCGAATAGCCGACGATGGTGAGGATGGCGGCGATGATGGACAGGTTGAACTCCATGCGGGTGAAGGCGAACAGGCCGATGGTGAGCAGCACGTCGTGGGTCAGCGAGGCCACCGCGCCCAGCGCGAACTGCCATTCGAAGCGAAACCAGATGTAGATCATCACGCCCAGCAGCGCGGTGAGCACGGCGATCAGCCCGCTGCGGGTCAGCTCGCCGGACACCTTCGGGCCGACGACCTCCACGCGGCGGTATTCGACGCTGTCGCCCAACGCCTGCTTGACCTTGTTGATGGCGTTCTGCTGCGCCTTTTCACCTCCCTTCTGGGTTTCGAAGCGGATCAGGATGTCGCGCGGATCGCCGAACTCCTGCAACTCGAAACTGCCCAGTCCCAATTCACCGATCTTTTTGCGCAAGGCGGCGATGTCGGCCTTCTCGGGCGTGCGGATCTCGATCAGCGTGCCGCCCTTGAAGTCGATGCCGAAGTTGAGCCCCCACAGGAAGGCCCCGGCCAGCGACACGAGGATGGCGATGGTGGAGGCGATGATGGCGGCACGCGCATAGCGCATGAAGTGGATGTGCGTGTTCTCCGGCACCAGCTTGAGCGGAATGATGGCCATGGTCGCCTCCTCAGATGGGCAGCGCCCTGGGCCGCCGGGCGCGCACCCACAGGGCGACCAGCAGCCGGGTCAGGGTATAGGCGGTGAACACGGTGGTGACGATGCCGACGCCCAGGGTGACGGCGAAGCCGCGCACCGGGCCGGAGCCCAGCCCGTAGAGCACCACGGCGGCGATCAGGGTGGTGATGTTGGCGTCCAGGATGGTGGCGAAGGCGCGCGAGAACCCGGTCTCCAGGGCGTTGAGCACGCTGCGGCCGCGGCGCGCCTCCTCGCGCACGCGCTCGAACACCAGCACGTTGGAGTCCACCGCCATGCCCAGGGTGAGCACGATGCCGGCGATGCCCGGCAAGGTCAGCGTGGCGCCGAACAATGACAACAGGCCGATGAGCATGCCGAGGTTGGCCAGCAGGGCGAGGTCGGCGATGATCCCGAACCATCCGTAGGTGACGAGCATGAACAGCAGCACGGCGATCAGCCCGACGATGGCGGCGGTGACGCCGGCGCGGATGGAGTCGGAGCCGAGCGACGGCCCGACGGAACGTTCCTCGACGATGGTCAGCTTGGCCGGCAGCGCGCCGGAGCGCAGGATCACCGCCAGCAGCTTCGTCTCCTCCACGGAGAAACGCCCGGAGATCTGGCCGGTGCCGCCCAGAATGGGCGATTGGATGACCGGGGCGGACACCACCTTGTTGTCAAGGATGATGGCGAACGGCTTGCCGACGTTGGCCTGGGTCAGGCGGCCGAAGCGCAAGGCCCCCTTCTGATTGAACCGGAAGGTGACGATGGGTTCGCCGGTCTGGCCGTCGAAGGCCGGCTGGGCGTCCACCAGATCGGCCCCCTCCACGGTGGCGCGGCGCGCCGTCTTCACCCAGTAGACGGTGTTGGGGTTGTTGGTGTCCGGATAGGCGGCGCAACCGGCCGGCGGGCGCTGGCTGGTCACGCCCGGTTGCGGCTGCGCGTCGCACAGCAGCTGGAAGGTCAGCCGGGCGGTCTGGCCGATGGCCTTCTTCAGGCGGGAGGGATCGCGCATGCCCGGCGCCTGCACGATGATGCGCTCCGGCCCCTGTTGCTGGATGGTGGCCTCGGTCATGCCCAACTCGTCGAGGCGGCGGCGGATCACCTCGATGGCCTGCTCCACGGCGCGGCGGATGCGGGCGTTGAGGCCGGTTTCGGAAAACTTCAGGATGAAGCGGTTGCCGTCGCGTTCGACATCGATTTCGGCGCGTTGCACGCCGGTGGCGAAGAAACCCACATCGACCGGCCGGGCCAGCTTGCGCAGCACCTCGGCCGCTTTTTCCACCTTGGCGGGATCGGTGATGGTGACGATGACCGCGCCGTCCTTGCGCACCTGCAACCTGTGGCGGATCTTGTTCTCCTGCCACAGGCTCTGGCGCACGTCGCCGCGCAGCTGGGTGGTCAGGGTCTTCGTGAGCTCTTTTCTGTCCACCTCCCACAGCAGATGCGAGCCGCCCTGCAGGTCGAGCCCCAGCACCACGGTGCGCTTGGGCAGGAAATCGGGCAGCGCGTCGCGCACCTGCGGCGGCAGCGCGTTGGGCAGCGCGAACAGCAGGCCCAGCAGGACCACGCCGAAAATGCTCAGAACCTTGAACCAGGTGATGCGAAACATCCGCTCAAGCCCGCATGTCGTAGGCGTTCGTCAGGAATGCCTCATTCGCCCTCGCCGCCCGCCCTGGCCGGCTGGCCCTTGGCGCGCACGTCGGCGACGTAGCCGCGCAGCACCTTCACCTTCAGCTCCGGGGCGATCTCCACGGTCAGCTCGTCGCCGTTCACCTTCGCCACCTTGCCGACGAGGCCGCCGGAGGTGA
>DRPD01000143.1 GCA_011374735.1 Thermopetrobacter sp. | reverse complement strand
GACGATCTGGTGCTGAACGAGCGCAAGAAGATCTTTCCGTTCGGGCTGTTCCACGTGCTGCGGCTGAAAAAGGTTTCCGAATCGGTGGCGGCCTGATACCCCCTCATAACCAAAATGCATGAAGGGCCATCCAGCGCGCCTTAGCTCCCGCCCAACCCCCACATGATGAGAAACAAGGTGGTGAGTGGGGGCCGAGGGACGGCTTGCACCGGTCAGTCTTTACGCACATTGGTATCAATCATGGAAAGCCGCCTCTTCTTCAAGCGATTTCTCTCCCTGCCGGGGCAAGTGGGGTCATTCGTGCCCAGCAGCCGTCGGCTGGCCAGAGCCATGGTGGCCGAGATGCGGCCCGACCCCGGCCTGCCGCTGGTCGAATTGGGCCCGGGAACCGGCGTATTCACACGGGCCTTGCTCGACGCCGGCATGCCGGCGGAGCGCCTGCTGCTCATTGAACTGGACGCCACGTTCGCGGCCCATCTGCGCGCGACGCTTCCTGGCGTGCGGGTCATCGAGGCCGATGTCGCCAAGCTGCCGCGGATCGCCGCGGAGCAAGGATTGGGGCCGGTGGGGCAGATGCTGTCCGGACTGCCGTTTCGCAGCATGCCGCCGCGGGTGCGGCGGCGCGTCGGCGCGGCGGTGGCGCAAAGCCTGGCCGATGGCGGGCGGCTGGTGCAATTCAGCTACTTTCCCATTCCGCCGCTGCCGCCGGAGGTGGCGCAGGAGCACCGGATGGCGGGCGGCGTCAGCCGGTTCGTGGCGGCCAATATGCCGCCGGCCTTCATCTGGCGCTATGAGAAGAAAAACCCCTCACCTTGATCGCGATCCGGGGTTGACTTGAAGGCATGGCGCTCTCTATATCGCGGGGGCCGGTCGGCGCGCGCCGGCCGGCCTTGTTCCCGGCGGGGTAGCTCAGTTGGTTAGAGCAGCGGAATCATAATCCGCGTGTCGGGGGTTCAAGTCCCTCCCCCGCTACCAGGCTTTCATGGATGGCCAGCGTCAGGACGGGCGGGTGAGGAGGCGCAACTGCTGCTCCACCAGCTTCATGCCCTCTTCGACGAGATCGATCCGGCGGTCGTTCAGGTCCCAATTCAGCACCATCAACGGAGAAAGGCCCATCAGCAGAAAGGCCGTCGGCTCCAGCTCCACGCCGTCCACCAGCTGACCAGTGAGCCGCGCCTCATGGAGCAGCACGGCCATGTTCTCGGCCAGCTGCCGATAAGCCTCCTGCATGTGGCGGCGCAGGCTCTCATTGTCGCCGAACAGCAGGCGGGCATAGAAGACGCTGATATAGGGGTGCTCTTCCAGGCGCTGGAAATGTACGCGCATGTAGGTGCGCAGCCTGTCGAGCGGCGGCGTTTGCCGGTCGGCGATGATCTCGTCCATGCCGCTGAACACCTTGTCGCTCAGGTATTCCGCGATGCCGTCCCAGATGAGCGCCTTTTTGGCGAAATGGCGGAAGATGGCCGGCTGAGTCAGCCCCACCCTCCTGGCGATGCGCTCCGTGGTCATGCGCTCAGGACCCTCTTCGGTGATGATCCTGATCGCCGTCTCGATGATTTCCCGCTTGCGCACCGCGGCGCTTTTTCGGACCCGTTTCATAAATGCCCCCATTTATGAAGTTCACGGCACCCCCCTGCCGATCGGGCCGTTAGTATATCAAGACGCGGCAAAACACAAGGTGACAAGTTTACGCTTTGGTCACCTTGCGGCATGCCCGGAGCTGGTGCGCGCCGGCTTATTGGCCCGTGTCCGGATCGGCGCGATACCCGGCGTGGCAGGTGACGCAATTGTTCATGACCTCGGCCAGCGCCTTGTAGATGTGGTCGCGGCCCTTGCCGGCGGCCACGTCCTCGGCCAGCTTGCGGAACTGGGCGTGGGTGTCGAAGCCCATGCTTCTGAACTCGGCCGGCAGGGCGCGCATCAGGCTGGGCGGGATTTCCGCCATGTTGACGGTGCCCACCTTCTTCGCCGTTTCCCGCACGGTCTTCATGTCGCCTTCCTCGGTGGCGGCGATGATGGCCTGTATAGCCTCCAGAAAGCCGCGCATCTCGGTGAGCAGCACGTTGCGGTCGGAGGGCTTCAGGAGAATGGCGGTGCGTCCGTCGTCGGCCGGGGTGACACTGCCGCGCAGGAAGAAGAACCAGCCCATGGCGGCGATGATGGCGAGCAGGATGGCGATGATGGCAACGCTGAGCTTGTTCATGGTTTCTTCATTCCCCTCTTACGGTGACGGATGAACGCGACGAAGGCGTTGACCCAAGGTGATTGTTCCGTATGACGCAAATGGGCGAAGCCGGCAATGCAACTTTTGATAACCAGCCCGTCATGGGCGCCGTCGATGCCGTGGCCGCGCCGGATATTCCAGGCGAATACGTCGCCTCGCGCCTGCTGTCCTTGCGCCATGTCAAGCGCCGCGTAATGAAACTCATGGGCGGCGATGATGGCGCCTTGCCCCGCCGGCGCGAACGGGGCGTGGCCGGTGGCCTGAAGGCGGATGACGCCACGCCCACGCGGGCGATCGTGCATCACCGCCCGGCCCCCAATGACGCCGCACATGGGGGCGGTGCCGCTGCCCCAAACGATGCTTTCCGCCAGATACATCAGGCCGCCGCATTCGGCGTAAGCCGGCAGTCCGGCCTCGATGGCGGCGCGGACGGCGGCGCGCATGCTCTCATTGGCGGCCAGTTCGGCCATGTGGGTTTCGGGAAAGCCGCCGGGCAGGAACAGGCCGTCGATGTTCTCCGGCAGGCGTTCATCGGCGATGGGCGAGAACGGCGCCAGTTCGGCGCCGGCGGCGGCGAAGGCCT
>DRPD01000142.1 GCA_011374735.1 Thermopetrobacter sp. | reverse complement strand
TTTTATGTCGCTCACGGCAAGCAAATTGCGCATCCGCGCAATTTGCGCCTCCGCGGGGGCGGCCTGACCGGCCGGGGCGCGGTCGCGCCCTATCGGTGCAAAGGCTGCAAGCCTTTGCACCTCATATCCTTCGTGACGCTCCGTCAGTGACCGGGAGGAGGACCTGGAGAGGCCCTCGCGGGTGGACGGGCGGCGGGGCGAAAGGATGCCGCGTGGAGCGGGATCAGTCCGCCGGGCGCTCCAGGACCATCACGTCGCCGGCGCCGGCCACCAGGGCCACCGAGGCAATGCCGACGAACAGGCCCTGCTCCACCACGCCGGGAATCCTTCCGAGCTTGCCGGCCAGCTTCTCCGGCTCGCTGATGTGGCCCAGGTGGCAATCGACGATGAGGCCGCCGTTGTCGGTGACGAACGGCGCGCCGCCGTGTTGGCGAACCACCAGATCGCCGCCCATGCCCAGTTTCCCGATGGCGCGACGCATCTTCAGGATCGTCGCGGCGGCGCCGAACGGCAATATCTCCACCGGCAACGGAAAGGCGCCGAAGGTGGCTTCCGTCTTCAGCTTCGACTGATCGGCGATGACCACCACCTTCTCCGATGACGCGGCGACGATCTTCTCGCGCGTCAGCGCCCCGCCGCCACCCTTGATGAGCACCAGCGACGGATCGAGAATTTCATCGGCGCCGTCCACCGTCACGTCCAGTTGCGGCGTCTCGTCCAGGGTGGAGAGCGCGATGCCCAGCGCCCGGGCGCGCTTCTCCGAGGCGATGGACGTGGGCACGCAAAGGACGTTCAGGCCCTGTTTCACCTTCTCGCCCAGCGCGTCGATGAACAGATCGGCGGTGGAGCCGGTGCCGAGGCCCACCTTCATGCCTTCCCCGATGAACTCCAGCGCGGCGACGGCCGCCGCCTTCTTCTGCGCCTGCGCGTCCATGTCCGTCCTCTCGTTTCCGTCAACTTCAGTTTTTCGTTTATACGGCCCGTCACAGCGGCTGCATAGCCCGTTTCCCACCCCGAAAGACGCCCTTGCCTTTGCCGGACAATGGAGTCAAAAGCGGCGGACATATCGGAACCGCATCCAGAGGGGAAACCCGCCGATGACCCGACTCACCGGCCTCGTGGCCGCCTTGCTCGTGACCCTCCTGCCCGTATCGGCGCTGGCCGGCGAAGGCGCCACGCAAGGCGCGCGGCTCGATCTGACCAGCAGCCCCTTTGGCGTCGCGGCGTTGGTCATCTTCGTGCTCGCCTATCTGCTGGTGGTGTTCGAGGAAGGCATCCACATGCGCAAGTCGAAGCCGGTGATGCTGGCGGCCGGCCTCATCTGGGCGTTGATCGGCATCGCCTACATGGGCAGCGACAAGCAGCAGCTGGTGGCCGAGGCGGCGCAGCACAACATGCTGGAATACGGCGAGCTGTTCCTGTTCCTGTTCGTGGCCATCACCTACGTCAACTCGATGAACGAGCGCGGCGTGTTCACCGCCTTGCGCGAATGGCTGATCAACCAGGGATTCGGCTATCGCAAGCTGTTCTGGATCACCGGCGTTCTCGCCTTCTTCCTCTCACCGCTGATCGACAACCTGACCACCTCGCTGGTGCTGGGCGCGGTGGTGCTGGCGGTGGGGGCCAACAATCCGAAATTCGTCGCCCTGGCGTGCATCAACGTGGTGGTGGCGGCCAACGCCGGCGGCGCGTTCTCGCCGTTCGGCGACATCACCACCTTGATGGTGTGGCAGAAGAACAAGCTGGAGTTCTTCGAGTTCTTCGCCATCTTCATCCCCTCGGTCATCAATTATCTCGTCCCGGCGGCGCTGATGTCGCTGGCCGTGCCCAACGAGACGCCGGCGCCGAACCCGGTGCGCGTCGGCATGAAACCGGGCGCGAAGGTGGTCATCTCCCTGTTCGTGCTGACCATCGTCACCGCCGTGTCGTTCCGCAATTTCCTGTCGCTGCCGCCGGCTTTGGGCATGATGACCGGGCTGGGCTACCTGGCCATCTTCAGCTACCTGTTCAAGCTGTGGGTGTGGCGCAAGCGGCCGGGCAGCGAAGAGGATATCATCCTCGACGCCTTCCGGGTCATGGAGCGGGTGGAATGGGACACCCTGCTGTTCTTCTTCGGCGTCATCTTCGCGGTCGGCGGGCTGGGGGTGATCGGCTATCTGGCGATGATGAGCCAGGCGCTCTACGTGGAAATGGGGCCGACCATCGCCAACACCCTGATCGGCATTCTGTCGGCCATCGTCGACAACATCCCGCTGATGTTCGCGGTGCTGACCATGAACCCGGCGATGAGCGACGGCCAGTGGCTGCTGATCACCCTGACCGCCGGGGTGGGCGGCTCGCTGCTGTCGGTGGGCTCGGCGGCCGGGGTGGCGCTGATGGGCCTGGCGCGCGGCCAATACACCTTCTTCAGCCACTTGAAATGGGTATGGGCCATCGCGCTGGGCTATTTCGCCTCCATCGCCGGGCATCTGTGGCTGAACGCGGCGCTGTTCAAGTGACCGGCTGGCGCCCCGTTTGGAGCCCCCCGCTCTGCGCCGCTCCGATGTGGTGTCATGTCCTGCTCTCAAGCGTCATTACCGGGCTTGTTTTTCCACGTCATTACCGGGCTGAACAACAAGCCCGGCATGACGAAAGAGCACACGTTCATGGGCCAGGAACCGGGAATGGCGAAAGTCGTGGAGAGCGGGCTGTTCGCAGCGTGGCAAGAGCCGGCGGGCGGGGTTGTCCGCCATCGGACGACGTGTCAGAATCGGCCCATCACATTCCATCGACCATCAAGGAGCGACGATCATGGCGGTCAGCACCCCGATTTGCGATTTCGGCCGGAAAGCGCCGGACTTCACTCTGCCCGGCGTGGACGGCAAGACCTACAGCCTGGCCGACATCAGGGGCGAGAAGGG
>DRPD01000141.1 GCA_011374735.1 Thermopetrobacter sp. | reverse complement strand
GTCGAACTCCTGCTTCTGCTCCGCCGCCACCTTGCGGAACTGGCCGGTGGCCGCCAGGCGCAGGTCGGTGTCGATGTTCACCTTGCGCACGCCCATCTTGATGGAACGCACCAGCTCGTCCACCGGCACGCCGTAGGTCTCCGGAATGTCGCCGCCGAACTCGTTGATCAGATCCACCAGCTCCTTCGGCACCGTGGAGGAACCGTGCATCACGATGTGCGTGTTCGGGATCTTGGCGTGGATTTCCTGAATGCGGTCGATGGCCAGGATGTCGCCGGTCGGCGGGCGGGGGAACTTGTAGGCGCCATGCGACGTGCCCACGGCCACCGCCAGCGCGTCCACCTTCGTCTTGGCCACGAAGTCGGCGGCCTGGTCCGGGTCGGTCAGCAGCATCTCCTTGTCCAGCTTGCCCTCGAAGCCGTGGCCGTCCTCCTTGTCGCCCATGCCGGTCTCCAGCGACCCCAGGCAGCCCAGCTCGCCCTCCACCGACACGCCCAGCATGTGGGCCAGACGGCTCACCTCGCCGGTCACGTTGACGTTGTAGTCATAGGACGCCGGGGTCTTCGCGTCTTCCTCCAGAGAGCCGTCCATCATCACCGACGTGAAGCCGTTCTGGATGGCCGACAGGCAGGTGGCGACGCCGTTGCCGTGATCCTGATGCATGACGATCGGGATGTCCGGATACATCTCCGAGAGCGCCACCACCATGTGGCGCAGCATGATGTCGTTGGCGTAGTTGCGCGCCCCGCGCGAGGCTTGCAGGATCACCGGCGCGTCGGTTTCCGCCGCCGCCTCCATGATCGCCACGCCCTGCTCCATGTTGTTGATGTTGAAGGCGGGCACGCCGAAGTCGTTGTCCGCCGCGTAGTCCAGCAATTGCCGCAAGGTGATGAAAGCCATGGATCAACCTCCTGAAATTGGTTTGCCGCCCGTGCTTGGTGATGGTCGGGCCATTGTGACAAAAATCGCCCGCCGATTGAAGGCCCGGCGGCCCGTTGTCCCGCCGCCCGGACAGCCCCGGACGGCGGGCCTCGTCGTTCATCCCTCCAGCTGGCGCAACGCCGCCACGCCGGGCAGCTCCTTGCCTTCCAGCCATTCCAGGAACGCGCCGCCGGCCGTGGAGACATAGGTGAACTCCGATGTCACCCCGGCCGCGTTCAGCGCCGCCACCGTGTCGCCGCCGCCGGCCACGGTGGTCAGCTTGCCGGCCTGGGTCAGCGCCGCCGCGGCCCGCGCGATCTCGAAGGTGCCGGTGCCGAACGGCTCCACCTCGAACGCCCCCAGCGGGCCGTTCCACAACAGGGTCTTCAGATCCTGCAATCGCACCTTCAGATCGGCGATCGACTGCGGCCCGACATCGAGAATCATCGAATCCGACGGCACGTTGTCCAGCCCGCAGGTTTCCGTGTCCGCCCCGGCCTTGAACTCCGTGGCGCACAGCGCGTCGGACGGCAGCACGATCTCGCAGTTGTTTTCCGCCGCCTTGTCCAGCACCGCCTTCGCGGTGTCCACGAAGTCCGGCTCGCACAGCGACTTGCCCACGTCATGACCCTGCGCCAGCAGGAAGGTGTTGGCCATGCCGCCGCCGACGATGATCTGATCGACGCGCGCCAGCAGGTTCTCCAGCACCGTGATCTTGGTCGACACCTTCGCGCCGCCCACCAGCGCCGCCACCGGCCGCTGAGGGTCGTCCAGCGCCGCCGCCAGCGCCTGAAGCTCCTTCATCAGCGACAGCCCGGCATAGGACGGCAGGAAGGTCGTGATGCCGTGGGTGGAGGCATGCGCCCGGTGGGAGACGGAAAAGGCGTCGTTGACGTAGAGATCGGCCAGCACCGACAACCGCCGCGCGAAATTCTCGTCGTTGGCCGTCTCGCCCTCGTGAAAGCGCAGGTTCTCCAGCATCAGCACCTCGCCGTCGGCCAGCGCCCACACCGCTTTCTCGGCCACCTCGCCCACGCAGTCGTCGGCGAACTTCACCTCGCGGCCCAGCACCTGCCCCAGCGCCTCGGCCACCGGCTTCAGCGAGAACTTCTTGTCGCGCTTGCCCTTCGGGCGGCCGAAGTGGGAGACGATGACCAGCTTCGCGCCCCGCTCGGTCAGGTGGGTGACGGTCGGCGCGAAGCGCTCGATGCGCGTCGCGTCGGTCACCCGCCCGTCCTCCATCGGCACGTTGAGGTCGGCGCGGATGAGGACGGTCTTGCCCGACACGTCCGCATCCGCGATCGACGTGATGCCATCGATGCTGCTCATGACAGCACCTTGCCCATGGCCACCGCGGTGTCGTTCATGCGGTTGGAGAAGCCCCACTCGTTGTCATACCACGACAGGATGCGCACCATCCGCCCATCCATCACCTTGGTCTGATCCAGGGCGAAGATGGAGGAATGCGGATCGTGGTTGAAGTCGATGGAGACGTTGGGCTGATCGGTGTAGCCCAGCACGCCCTTCATCGGGCCGTTGGCGGAGGCGACGATGGCCTCGTTGACCTCCTCCACCGTGGTGTCGCGGTTGGCGATGAACACCAGATCGACCACCGACACGTTCGGCGTCGGCACCCGGATGGCCACGCCGTCCAGCTTGCCGTTCAGCTCCGGCAGCACCAGCCCCACGGCCTTCGCGGCGCCGGTGGAGGTCGGGATCTGCGACAGCGCCGCGGCGCGGGCCCGGTAGAGATCCTTGTGCATGGTGTCCAGCGTCGGCTGATCGCCGGTGTAGGAGTGGATGGTGGTCATGAAGCCCTTCTCGATGCCGATGGCGTCGTTCAGCGTCTTGGCCACCGGCGACAGGCAGTTGGTGGTGCACGAGGCGTTGGACACCACCTCGTGCCCGGCCGTCAGCTTGTCGTGGTTCACGCCATACACCACCGTCAGGTCGGCCCCGGCCGACGGCGCGGAGACCAGCACCCGCTTCGCGCCGCCTTGCAGATGCAGCGACGCCTTCTCCTTGGCGGTGAAGATGCCGGTGCACTCCATCACGATGTCGATGCCCAGATCGCCCCACGGCAGCGCCGCCGGATCGCGCTCCGCGAACACCTTGATCGGGTTGGCAAGCCCCTCCACGATGATCGAATCCTCGGTGGTGTCCACCTTGGCCGGGAACCGCCCGTGCACGGAGTCGAAGCGCAGCAGATGGGCGTTGGTCTCCACCGGCCCCAAATCGTTGATGGCCACGAACTCGATGTCGTCGCGGCCCGCCTCCACGGCGGCGCGCAGCACGTTGCGGCCGATGCGGCCGAACCCGTTGATGGCAACTCTCACAGTCATGATCTTCGCTTCCCTTGCTCTGTTTGATGGTTGATTTTTCGGTAAACCCGTTCAGCCGGCGGCCGCCAGCTCCTCCGCCGCCTGCGCCACGGCGTCCGCCGTGATGCCGAACTGCTCATAAAGCTGCGGGGCGGGGGCGGAAGCGCCGAAGCCCGCCATGCCGATGAAACGGCCGTTCGCGCCGATGTAGCGATCCCAGCCGAAGCCCATGGCGGCCTCCACCGCCACCCGCGGCGCATCGCCCAGCACGGCCGCCCTGTAGGCGTCGTCCTGCTGCTCGAACAACTCGAAGCACGGCATGGAGACCACCGCCGCCGCAATCCCCTTCTGCGCCAGCTTGTCCGCCGCTTCCATGGCCAGCGACACCTCCGAGCCGCTGGCCAGCAGGGTCACGTCGCGCCCGCCGTCCGCCTCGCGCAGCACATAGGCGCCCTTCGCCACCAGGTTCTCGCCGGTGTGTTCGGTGCGCACCGCCGGCAGGCCCTGACGCGACAGGCACAGCGCCGTCGGCGTGCTTTCACTCATCAGCGCGCAGGCCCACGCCTCCGCCGTCTCCACCGCGTCGGCCGGGCGGATGACGTTCAGGTTCGGCATGGCCCTGAGCGACGGCACCGTCTCCACCGGCTGATGGGTCGGCCCATCCTCGCCCAGCCCGATGGAATCGTGGGTGAACACGTAGGTCACCGGCAGCCCCTGCAGCGCCGCCAGCCGGATCGCCCCGCGCATGTAGTCGGAGAAGATCAGAAACGTGCCGCCATAGGTGACGAACCCGCCATGCAGGGCGATGCCGTTCATCGCCGCGCCCATGCCGAACTCGCGCACGCCGTAGAAGATGTAGGAGCCGGAAT
>DRPD01000140.1 GCA_011374735.1 Thermopetrobacter sp. | reverse complement strand
GCTGCCCACGGACAAGCCGCGCTATCTGATGGGGGGGGGCACGCCGGCGGACTTGCTGGAAGCGGTGACGGTGGGCATCGACATGTTCGATTGCGTCATGCCCACCCGCTCCGGCCGCCACGGGCAGGCCTTCACCCGCTTCGGCAAGCTGAACCTGAAGAACGCCCGCTTCGCCGACGATCCGCGTCCGCTCGATCCGGGCAACCCGCACCCGGCCCTGGGCACATGGAGCCGCGCCTATCTGCATCATCTGGTGAAGAGCGGCGAACTGCTGGGCCAGATGATCCTGAGCCTCGCCAACATCGCCTACTACCAGCAACTCATGGACGGTATCCGCGCCGCCATCGACGAAGGCCGGTTCGCCGCCTTCCGCGCCGAAACGAAAACCCGATGGGCCGCCGGATTGCCCGATTGAAAAGCGCCATGAAACCACGCATGATTCGCCGGCGATTCACTGGGCGGGGCGCATGACGGGTGACATTCTCGACAGCATCGGCGGCTGGCCGGGCGCGGCGTGGGAGGTATTGACCACCGCGCTTGGCGCGCTGTGGCATTATCTCGCCGCCCTGCCCCTGAGCCATACCCTGCTGGTGGCGCTGCTGGCCATGAGCCTGGAGCTCCTCATCGGCTGGCCGCGCTTCCTGCAGGCCATCATCGGCCATCCGGTGCAATGGATGGGGGCGATGATCGCCCGTTTCGACCGCATGCTGAACCGCCCCGCCCGCTCTCCCGGCGCCCGCTTCATCGGCGGCCTGTTGTCGTTGGGCGGTCTGATCCTGTTGTGGGGCGGCCTGTCATGGGTCATCGCCACCGTCTTGCGCAACGCCTGGCCCGAACATGCCCATTGGCTGGAGGCGGCGCTGGCGGCGCCGTGGCTGGCCGCGAAGTCGCTGCGCCAGCACGTCAGCGCGGTGCGCGACGCATTGGCCGCGCACCCCGGCGACCTGCGACCGGCCCGCGCCGAAGTGGCGAAGATCGTCGGGCGCGATGTCAGCACCTATGACGAAAGCGGCATCGTGCGCGCCGCCGTGGAGAGCCTGGCCGAGAACACCTCCGACGGGGTGATCGCCCCGGCCTTCTGGCTGGCCCTGTTCGGCCTGCCCGGCATCGTCATCCACAAGCTCGTCAACACCGCCGACAGCATGATCGGCCATCGCTCCGACGAGTATCTGCACTTCGGCAAGGCGCCGGCGCGGCTCGACGATGTCATGAACTGGCTGCCGGCGCGGCTCACCGGCTGGCTGTATGCGCTGGCCCCGGCCTTCTTCTTCAACCCGCGCGCCGGAATGCGGGCCATGCACGTGATGCGCCGCGATGCGCGGCTGCACGTCTCGCCCAACGCCGGCTGGCCGGAGGCGGCCATGGCCGGGGCGCTCGACATCAGGCTCGGCGGCCCGCGCGCCTACGCCGGGCGGCTGGTGGAGCTGCCGTGGCTGGGCGACGGCCGCGAGGGGCTGACCCGCGATGACATCACGGCCGCGCTGGCGCTGTATCACAGGCTGCTGTTCGTGGCCTGGGTGCTGCTGATCTTCCTGTGGGCCTTCCTGCCGGCCAACGGCATCGCCTGATCCAGACCCTAATCGCGCAACGGTTTCTTCAAGGTCATCGGCAGGCCGGCCACCATGAACAGCACCTCGTCAGCGGCCTGGGCCAGCATCTGGTTGGCGAAGCCGGCCTCGTCGCGAAAGCAGCGCCCCAGGGCGTTGTCCGGCACGATGCCCAGCCCCACCTCGTTGCTGACCAGGCAGATCTCGCCGGGCAGCGCCGGCAGCGCCTCGCACAACGCCTCCACCTCCGCCGCGATGTCGCGCCTGGCGTGCATCAGGTTGCTGAGCCACAGGGTGATGCAATCGACGAGCACGAAGGTGTCATCAGCCGCCGCGGCGCGCAGCGCCCCGATCAGCTCCAGCGGCTCCTCCACCGTCCGCCAGCCCTCGCCGCGCCGCGCCTGATGCAGGGCGATGCGTTGGGCCATCTCGTCATCCCCCGCTTGCGCCGTGGCGATATAGACCCGCCTGCCGCGCCAGCGTTCGGCCCGTTGTTCCGCATGGCGGCTCTTGCCGGAGCGCGCCCCGCCGAGGATCAGCGTGATCATCCCGTCCGTCCCGTCAACCACATGTGATCAACAGTCTATCAGACCCGGCCCCGGTTTTGCTATGCAGGACATCATGGCCACGACCACGACCGACATGCCGCCCGTCGCCTTCGTCGCTTCCGACGCGCCGGAAGCGCAAGCGGCGCTGCGCGAGTTGAAGGAGCGTTACGGTGGCGTCGAGATGGCCGACGCGGAAATCGTGGTGGCGCTGGGCGGCGACGGACTGATGTTGCAGACCATGCATGAGCTGCTGTCCACCGGCAAGCGCATCTACGGCATGAACCTGGGCTCCGTCGGCTTCCTGATGAACGACTATCACCCCGACGAGCTGCCCGGGAAACTGGCCGCCGCGGAGGTGACGGAAATTCACCCCTTGCGCATGCGGGTGGACGACGTGCATGGCCAGACCCACGAGGCGCTGGCCTTCAACGAGGTGTCGCTGTTCCGCCAGACCCATCAAGCCGCCAAGCTGAGGATCACCATCGACGGCAAGGTGCGCATGCGAGAGCTGGTGGCCGACGGCATCATCATCGCCACCCCGGCCGGCTCCACCGCCTACAACCTCTCCGCCCACGGGCCGATCCTGCCCATCGCCGCGCCGCTGTTGGCGCTCACGCCATTGAGCCCCTTCCGCCCGCGGCGCTGGCGCGGCGCCATCCTGCCCGATGACGCGGTGGTGGCCATCGAGGTGATGGAGGCCGACAAGCGCCCCGTCGCCGCCGTGGCCGACAACCGCGAATACCGCGACGCGAAGCTGGTCTCCGTGGTGCGCGACGACAAGCGTTTCGCGCGGCTGATGTTCGACCCCGGCCGCTCGCTGGCCGAACGGATCATCGACGAGCAGTTCCTCTATTGAAGCACCACCCGCCGCCCCGCGCCCCCACCCAACCCCCGGATCATGACGGACAAGGGCTTGAGTGAGGGCGCGGGGCGGTTTGCCCCGGCCGGTCTTGCGCAAGCTGCCATGAGCCTTCGAAAACACGGCCGGTGTGCCATCCCGGCACCATGCGCCACCAATTGTTCAGCTTCCATTAGCCGGACATCAACCGCCGCGCTCTATTCTGCTCCACAGTGAGTGGCGTACTTCTCCCCACCCGGAGAAGATCAAGGTCGGGCCGCCGGTGGTGACATGTTCGCCGCCGGCGGTTTTCGTTTCAGCACCCGGCTGCGCGGCAACGGCGGCAGTGCCCACGGCCGCGCGCCCTGCCCGCCACGCGCCGTCTCGACGCTGATACCGTCTGCTTCGAACCGCACGCCATGCGCCCCGTCGCGCCACAGATCGAAGCGGTCGATCACCACCCGCGCCGAGGCGCACGCGCCGCGCAGAGGAAAGGCCGCGACGACCACCGCCGCATCCTTGCATGCCGCATTCAGTTTGCGCTTCATCCAGCTGTTATCATAGCCTTTTTCAACCAGCTTCTTCTCCAGGTTGCGGCTGAGCGCCACCACCTCCCCCCTGCCTGACGCGAACCGGCAAACCCCACCGCCGCAGCGCCAGCCGCCACGCGCCCGGGCGGCGCGCGGGCTGGCCGCGTCGGCGTCATGACGCAGCCACTGGCCAAGCGCGAACGCGCCGCGCCGGCCCGGCGTCGCCGCCAGCCGCCCGTGTTCATCGCCTACCGCCACCACATCGGCGCGCCCATCAGCCAGCACGTCGAAACGCGGCGCGGGCGGCCACAGCAGGCCGATCCCGATCAGCCCCAGCCCGGCCAGCCGCCAGCCGTCGCGGCGCAAGGCCAGCCAGATCAGCCCCGCCGCCATCAGCCCGACGGCCACACCGGCCGGTTTCATCACCAGCCGTTCCGCGCCGGGCAAGGCGGCGACCCGGCCGCTGAACTCGAAGATCAGCCGCAGGCCGTGCTCCAGCGGCCACAGGAACGGCGCGGCCAGCCCCAGCGGCATGAACAGCAGCGCCAGCAGCCCGGCCGGCATCACCACGAAGGCCAGCACCGGCAGCGCCACCAGATTGCCCAGCACGCCCCACGGCGCCAGACGCTGAAAATGCGCCGCCACCGGCAGCGCCGTCATGGCCGAGGCGATGAGCGTGCTCAGCACCAGCCCGCCCACATACAGCGCCACCCGCCGCGTCACCCCCGGCGGTGGCCGCTCCACATTCCGCCGCCGCCAGCGCATCGCTTCATAGGCGGCGATCAGGCCCAGCACGGCCAGAAACGACATCTGAAATCCGGCGTTCACCACCTCATGCGGCGACAACAGCAGGATCACCAGCGCCGCCAAGGCCAGATTGCGCATGGAAATGGCCGGCCGCGCCAGCAGCACCGCCAGCACCACCACGCACAGCATGACGAAGGCGCGCTGGGTGGCCACCGAATTGCCCGACAGCGCCAGATAGCCCGCCCCGGCGGCAAAGGCGGCGCCGGCGGCGATCCGGCGCAACGGCCAGCGCAGGGCGGCGAATGGTGAAAGCGCCAGCACGGCGCGCACCAGCCAGAACACGCCGCCGGCCACCAGCGACAGATGCAGCCCGGAAATGGCCAGGATGTGGGCCAGCCCGGCCTTGCGGATGGTGTCGCGGTCGGCAAACTCCAGCCCGCCGCGCGATCCGGTGAGCAACGCCACCGCCAGCGCGGCGGCCCGCTCGTCCG
This sequence comes from Thermopetrobacter sp., assembly GCA_011374735.1. Lineage (GTDB taxonomy): Bacteria > Pseudomonadota > Alphaproteobacteria > Rhizobiales > Aestuariivirgaceae > Thermopetrobacter. The sequence goes on along the minus strand of DRPD01000140.1, from coordinate 113 downwards.
TCATGCCGGCGCGCAAGGTGGCGGCGATGGCCCGGCGCGCCCGCTCCAACTCCCGTTGTGCGCGCAGCCACGGACCGCAGTTCACGCACCCATCGCTCAACACCTCCACCCGG